>JBIKIB010000404.1:0-3497 GCA_044361845.1 Chitinophagaceae bacterium
CACCCATTTCAGCAAGCAGTGGTTCAGCTGATTCTATTCCGATGATGTTGCCCCTGCCGCTCTCCGTTGGTCATAGATGTATAAAAATAACCAGCGGGATTGACCCTATTCCCGGATCTATGCAGTCATTGCGCCATCATGAGATCATCCAAACCCTGCTTACTTTTTGCAGCATCCGTATTGGTGATAGCACAACGTTGGAATGAGTTGCGCTAAAAGAGTGGATTAACCATGAAACACTCACATTCCTCACCAAAAAAAGTAGCCGCGTTGCCCCCAAAATCAGTGGCAGGGGCTACGTCAGCATATTGACTTTAGGAACAATTGCAGTCATTACCTGAACCCAATATTCTAATAAAATGAATAAGTTTGGATATAAATTGCTCATATGAAAAAAGTATATTACGTAGGTGATTGGGCGGTATTGACGGGCCCCGTTTTCGCCGAAACACCCTTTCATCACAGTCCAAAGGGGCTGGAAATTTTCAATTACGGAGTATGGCTTAAAGATGCACTTGAAAAAGATGCTCAATATCAGGTCAATTCTGTTCCGGCATGGGATTTCTACAATAACCTGGGGCCGGGAGATTTTGAGCAGATGCTGAAAGACTATGATCTAAAGATCTTCAGTGATGTGGATGCAAAGCTTTTTCAACTTTCCCCAAAATTTTTCGATAGAAGTAAGTTTGGTAAAGAGGTGTTGACCTTCCCAGATCGTATCCGACTGACAGTAGAACATGCACATGCGGGAGGTAGATTTATGTTTTTAGGCGGCTGGTATTCTTTTACGGGAGAATTGGGTAAAGGGGGATGGGGCAGAACCCGTTTGGCAGAAATATTACCCGTACGTTGTCTGGATTATGAGGATTTGGTTGAAACAACAGAAGGTTTTACCATGGAACTTACCCATGAGGGGATGGCACTTTGTCCTGATCTGGATCTCAGCGGATGTCCTCCGATCCTTGGGTACAATAAAACGCATGTGCTGGAGTCAAGCACCGTCATTGCTCGATTTATAGAAACGGGTGACCCTGCTATTGTGATCGGAAATGTTGGGAAGGGGAAGGTATTGGTATACACTTCCGATCCAAGTCCGCATTGGGGATGTAATTTTGTGTATTGGGACAGGTATCCGGATTTTTGGCGATCCCTGGCAAAGATCGTGCTGGATTGAATGCATTCCCGCCATCTGAATCGTCAGCATAAGATCGATAAAATCAAGTAATTCATCTGAACCTATTGAATAAAATATCATAAAAAGAGGAACGGATACTTCGCTGATCGTGGTGCAGACCAATGATACCTCAATCAATCCTTCATAAAAATATAACTCAAACGAATGGTCATATCATTCATACATTCAAGGATGCATTGATCTCAGGCTATAGTCATTTACATATATCACCAACGAATTGAATGTGATGAAAAAAGCATTTTGGATCGTATCGGCATGTCTCTTTCTTCTAATGGTTGGAATTGGAACCTATGCCCTATTCCAATTTAGGGATCGGCACCCCAACTATCAACTTGACCTCAAATTATACGCTGGTCCCGGGACGATTGAAGCCGGATTTGCTAAAGTAGACATCACCCCATCAGATTTTGAAACCTGGGAGGATGTAAATGGAAATTCGAAATTCGATCCGGAAATCGGGGATCGGTACATAGATAAAAACGGAAACGGGAAATTCGATGCCATTTGGCTGGCAGGGTTTCATAATGCCAGACCTGCGCAAAGTGTCCGGGATAAATTGTGGGCCCGGGCCATGGTCCTAAAATCCGGGGATATCACCCTCGCACTCTGCGTGATAGACATGATTGGATTTGGAAACGATGAGGTCATTACCACGCGAAAAATGATTGCAGAAGCCCTTCCAGATATAGACTATGTGATCATTGCAAGCACCCATGTTCATTCTTCTCCCGATGTGATGGGCATCTGGGGCCCATCTCAATATGTAAGTGGAATCAATTCAGCATATGTAGCGCAAGTTCAGACAGGGATCAAAGACGCTGTAGCGCAGGCGTATGTTGCGAAGAAAAAAGCTCTGGTAAAATTTGCAGTAGAACCCGGCAGACTAAAGAATCTGGTGGGGGATACACGCATGCCTGTGGTAACTGATGCGGGCCTGAAATTGATGCAGGTCATCGATGCAGAAACGAACAAAACACTTGGGACGCTCATGAATTGGGGAAATCACCCCGAAACACTTTGGTCCGAAAATATCCAATTGAGTTCAGATTTTGCTGACCCATGGAGAAACTATGTGGAAAAT
Organism: Chitinophagaceae bacterium; assembly: GCA_044361845.1. Lineage (GTDB taxonomy): Bacteria > Bacteroidota > Bacteroidia > Chitinophagales > Chitinophagaceae > Pollutibacter. The sequence goes on from JBIKIB010000404.1 coordinate 2,277, forward strand.
GGAATACCTGTTTCAGATTCTTTGGTCGCTCCAGGGATAGGTGGAGTAGCCATATTCTTGAATGGAGCAATCGGAGGACTGATGACAACACATCCTGATATGTCTGTTACAGATCCTTACACCGGTAAAATATATGCCAAACCATCACCTGAAAAAATTCAGGCACAAGGAAAAGCTTTAGCTAAGATCACGCTGGAAACGCTCAGAGATACAAGCGCGACGCTGCATGCTTCCCTGGACATGGGAATCAGCGCTAAAAGTATTGAACTGGCGATGGACAATGATCTTTTTCATCTTGCAGCGTTCCTCGGCATTTTTGATCGGGGATTTGTTAGATGGAAAAAGATACGATCTGAAGTATCGGCTTGGTTTCTGGGACCCGCCACTTTTGTACATGTCCCTGGCGAACTCTACCCTGAAATTTTACATGGTGGAATAGGATCTCCGGATGGGGCGGATTTTCAGGTATCACCTATTGAAGTTCCTTCCATAGGGTCACGTATTCCCGGTCAATACGCGTTTTTTTCCGGAATGTCCAATGACATGATCGGATACATCGTGCCTAAGAGTCAATGGGATGTGAAACCGCCTTTTACCTACGGCTACAGCAAAAGACCATACGGAGAAATAAATTCCCTGGGTCCAGAAACTGCACCCAACATACATCAAGCGGTGTTACGTGTGTTGGACAATCTGCCTCATCGAGTCAAATAAGAAGTATCCGTATATCTTTGACGATTTTGGAGGTCAGCGGTATCCTTATATTTAAATCATCAAACTGAGCACCACAATGTACATCATCCACTGTCCATTGGGCGAAATGACTGTAAAGGTCATAGGCTTTATGGATGACCAGCATGCTGTATCTTGATACCACATCTTTTAGAAGATTTTTATCGTGCAATTAAGCCCCTGTGATCTTCATGAACTTACCCACCGATAGTAGTGGATCCATAAGCATATATATTTTAAATCCCCCTTTCTTCCTGCCATCTCCGATTGGATTAAGACCCACCCATTTAAACATATCAAGGAACAACCGCATGGTCGTAACATACACAATATGGCGTTCCTTTATGCTCACTCCCTGTATGTGGCTGACCAAAAAATTTATGATCATGCCGAATGATGTCGAAGTAAAAAGCCAAAAATGAAAAGAAAAAATGCTGGAAAAGGCATTGCCATTGGCTCAGCCATTGGCATCGTAGTAGGTTATGCTTA
>JBIKIB010000405.1:0-3483 GCA_044361845.1 Chitinophagaceae bacterium
CTCAGGATTGATCCCCCGCAATATCCGGGAGTCCGCGGATTTCTGGAACGCATGGGATGCCGCGGCAGACAACTACCCTTACATGGTGCTTGTATCCGCTATCCTCATGCCCGATTTCTTCCGTGGACAGGCTGTCAGGATGCTGGAGTCTGACATAAAACTCACGTCAAGGATAGGAGCCCTGCCGGATAACTATTCATTTTCAAAAAAGGGATTTCAATATGCATCCATCGATACCAATCGCATCATCTTCGGTTCGGCGGAATACATGAAGGACGGGTTGATCCCGCTGACCGAGTGGCTTGGGAAAAGTCGTTGGAGCGATCGCATGTTGGATATCCTGGATGATCTGCCGAAGCTGGTCCGCGTGGCTTCAGATGTCAAGGGCAACTGGTATGGGAACAGTGCGACGGTGGAGGTGAATGGCGACCTGCTGCAGGTGTTGTCACGGATGTACTGGTTCACGGGAAAGCGGGAATATCTCGACCGGGCGGTGGAAATTGCCGATCACTATCTCCATGAAGGCGGGTCTCCTACCAGGGTGCTGGATCGTTTGCGGATCCGCGATCATGGCTGTGAGATCATTTCCGGGCTTTGTGAAGCCTATATCGCAGCGTATTACGCCCTGCCTGCCAAAAGAGCGCAATGGCGGCCGCATATCCATGATATGCTGCAGCGCATACTGGAAGTCGGTCGCAATGCCGACGGGCTTTTTTATGATGAGATCAATCCGAAGACAGGGGAGATCCTCTCATCCCGGCTCGCAGATAATTTCGGATACACCCTCAATGCATACTGGTTCATTGCTAAGATCGATACGATCCCGGCCTTCAGGGAAGCCGTTTTGAAGGCCATGTCGTCTCTTAATGCAAGATACCGGAACCATGACTGGGAGGGTAGTGCCGATGGATATGCCGATGCCATTGAGGGTGCGCTGAATCTGTACAACCGCGAACCGATCCCCTCCGTGAAGCAATGGCTCGACAGTGAGATCCGGGTGATGTGGGGTTTTCAAAAAGCCGGGGGCATGATCGAAGGCTGGCATGGCGATGGCAACTTCGCCCGCACCACGATCATGTACTGCCTTTGGAAGACACAGGGGATCGTGCCGGTGGACTGGAAAAATGATCTTCTCCTCGGAGCCGTCGCAGTTGAAGGTGGCATCAAGGTGGTGATGCGTTCTCCCTCCGGATGGAAAGGAAAACTCAGATTCGATGCTCAAAGACACAAGTCAGGACTGAACCTTCCGGCAGACTACCCCAGGATCAACCAATTCCCTGAATGGTTCACCGTGGAAGCGGATAAAACATACAGGGTCACCCGTACTGATGGAAAGCGATCGAAAATATATTCGGGCCGGCAACTTCTCGAAGGGTTACCGGTCGGATTGAAAAAAAACGAGACCTTTCTTTTCATGGTCAGGGATCAGGACACAGAGAAGCCATCACCCGCTGAATAACTCATTTTATGCGCATATTTATTTTCGCAGTATATAGTTCCATCATAAGCTTTTTTTTGCCGTTAGAATGCATTTCAAAAGACTACCATTTTCATCCACGTATGGGTGATGATCGGAATAATGGACTCACCGCGGCGTCTCCGTTCAGGTCTCTTTCGGTTTTGACCGGTCTGTCCCTTTCTCCCGGTGACAGGGTCTTATTGGCAGCGGGGGAGGTTTTTCATGAGACCTTATCACTGACGAATGTTTTTGGTACGAAGCAGCATCCGATCGTTGTGGATCTGTATCCTGACCTGCGATCCATCACCACAGAAGTGGCTGTGATCAATGCTGCCGGCCTGACCAACGGCATTCTGTTGCAACATGTCCGGCATGTCACGGTCAGGAACCTGAAGATCATTGCTGACGGTCCAGGTGATGCATCCGGTAAGGGTGACATGCGTACTGGCATCATGGTGCAGTGCAGTGGCGCGGAAAGGGTCGCTTTCATCACCCTGGAAAACCTCAGGGTCGAAGATGTCTTTTATGAGGCAAAAGGATTTGTCCGTGATCCAGGTGAGATCCGCACGGCCAACGGCACCCAGCGATACGGATGGGGGATCAGGCTGATCGCAAAGGACCCCGGATCGCTGATGGAAGAGATCGATATCCGTCATTGCCGGATCCGGAATGTGGAGCATACCGGCATCAAACTCACAGGTGCCAATACAAAGAATATCCGCCATGTAAGGATAACGGATAATGTGCTCTCACATACCGGAGGGCCGGGTGTGCAAATGTCGAATGTAAGCATGGTCCATGTCTCCGGAAATGATATTGACCATTCCGGCAGCAATGATGATACCCGGAAATGGGGTAGGGGCAGTGGCATTTGGACATGGGGAGCATCCTCTGTACTCATTGAGAAAAACAGACTCACCAATGCAAACGGTCCGGGGGATTCGGCTGGTGGGCATATCGACTTCAACTGCGACAATATCATCTTTCAGTATAATTTCAGCGCAGGGAACGCCGGAGGATTTTGTGAGATACTGGGGAACAACTACAATTGTGCCTATCGGTATAATATCAGTGTCGACGATGGTCACCGGATAAAGGGGGAGGATGGTGCTTTCCAGGAAGGGAAGGTTTACTGGCTGAGTGGATATCAGGGCAATGCCCAACCGAAAAGAGGACCTGTCCATAGTTATTTCTACAACAACACCATCTATGCCCGGAAGGGACTCGTGGCGAAGATGTCCGTGGAAAGTAATGCTTCGGGGATCCTCCTTGTCAACAATATCTTTCATCTGATGGGTGGAAGCAAACGGGTGGAAGAGGATCAAAAAAAATACAAAGATTCATCATCCGTTGTTCCTGAAAGGGTCGTGTTCCGGAACAATCTTTTTTTCAGCAAGGATGCATGGCCCGCCAATATTGCCATTCAGGATGCTGAGCCCATCTTTGGAGATGCACGCTTCAAGAATCCCGGAGGCATGTCGTTGGTGGATTACATCCCCGCCAATAGCAGTCTGATGCAAAAAGGAATACCTGTCGAAGCCTTGCCAGGGGATGCTTTCACCCTTTCTGGCGGCTTAAGGATGGCGTATGATATCCTCGGAGTACCCATAGAAGGCCGACCATCGATGGGTGCGATACAGGTCAGATGATGATCTCCCTGATGTGCTCCGGAAATGTCTTTTGTGCAACCATCAGCGCGTTTTGAATTATATTCACGATATCATTCCATCCATGGATTTTTTCATGTAAAAAAACTGTTATGAACGCATTCCGCCACATGCTATTCTCTCTGATGATCCTGTTGGTATCCTCTGCCACGGCACAGGATAAGACGGTGCCAAAGCCCATATCCTGGAAGGATGCTGCCGGCTGGCGTTCCATCAGTCCGCAAAGCATGACGATCTCGCCTGACGGAAAGTGGATGGCGTATGCCATGCATCCGGTGGAGGGCGACGGGGATCTGATGTTGAAAAAGGTAGGCGACACCGTTAGTCGCAGCTATCCCATCGGGTCGGCCCCTTCCT
>JBIKIB010000406.1:0-3478 GCA_044361845.1 Chitinophagaceae bacterium
GCTCCCGAAAGCTGTATGAAGAGGCGCTGATACTTGTCAGGCAGGCGACACCCGATCTCTCGACGTTCCATATCATCAAGGGTGTGATGGATGACTTCTTCGCCACCGGAAGCAGCCTACTGTCCTTTGGCCTGCTGCTTGCGTTGTATTTCGCATCAAGTGCCATGATCACCATCATGCGCACCTTCAACAAATCAATGCTGCATATCGAAACGGAGAAGCGAAACTTTCTGGAACTGCGATGGGTGGCGATAAAACTCACCCTCTACATTGTCCTGCTGATACTCGGCACGACGTTCGTGATGGTCACACAGGAGCAGGTCACCACCCTCATCACCCGTTGGCTGCGGATGCAGGAAAGCGATATACGCTGGCTGGTGCAGGTACTGCGAATTTCTCTGACATTCACGCTGGTCTTTGTTTCCATAGCACTCATCTACCGCTACGCACCATCCGTGGAAAAGAAATGGAAGTTCTTCTCGCCCGGGGTTCTGCTTGCCACCATGCTCATCATTGGGTTCTCCATGATCTTTTCCGTTTGGGTGAACAACGTTGCTGCATACAACCGGGTATACGGCTCCATCGGCAGTGTGCTCATCCTGATGTTGCTGATATATGTCAATTCACTGGTCCTGCTCATTGGCTTCGAACTCAATGTGAGCATCAACTCGCTCAAGAGCATCGCCCAAAAAAGAGGGATGCAGCAGCCCGGTGACATTTCGGACTAAAGGATTTATTTTTGTGAAAAAAAATGTCGTCTGCCCCACGCCCCTATATCCTTGCGGAGACCAACTGGAAGTCTGTCAGGGACACCGCATACACCACTGCCATACTCCCTTGGGGAGCTACAGAAGCACATAACTACCATTTGCCATACGGAACAGACAACTACCAGGTGGAATACGTGGTCGAGCGCGCAGCAGGCATGGCCTGGGACATGGGCAGCAGGCTACTGGTGCTGCCGAACATCCCTTATGGTGTGAATACCGGGCAGCTCGACATCGGCTTCTGCATGAACATGATGCCGAGTACGCAACTCGCCATCCTCAAAGATACCTGCGATGTGCTTGTACGGCATGGCATCTCGAAATTCGTGATATGCAACGGCCATGGTGCAAATAACTTCATCCCCATCATCCGGGAACTGGCAGGGCTTTTCCCGCAATTGTTCATCTGTACGCTCAACTGGTTCGCATCCTCCGACAAAAAAGGGATCTTCGAGGAAGCAGGCGATCATGCTGATGAGATGGAGACCAGCGTGATGATGCATATCGCCCCGCATCTGGTGCTTTCGCTGGATGTTGCCGGTGATGGTGCCAACCGGCGCTTCAATCCCGAAGGCTTCAGGAAAGGATGGGCATGGGCGCAACGCCCCTGGTCTCTCATCACAAAAGATACAGGTGCCGGCAATCCTCACAAGGCCAATGCGGAAAAAGGAAGGATATTCCTTGACAACACCACAAAGAACATAGCGGCTTTCCTGCACGAACTGAGTAACAGCAGCATCGAACAGATGCTCGCTGATTAAAAAAAAGTATGACGAAGATGAAAAAACTGTTGACATGTTGCTATTTCGTTCTGATGACCTTACATGCATTATCGCAAAATACCGGTACGCTCAGGGGGCGGGTGATGGAAAGCGACTCCACGCCGATCGGGCGGGCCAGCCTGCGCCTGCTCAATACGACATATGAGGCCGTGGCCGATAAGGAGGGCCGGTTCTCCCTCAGGATGATGCCGGCAGGAAAGTACCGCCTGGAAGCCGGATCCATCGGTTATGCGTCAGCGTTAGCAGAAGTCATCATCACCCCCGGGGAAGAGACATTTGTGACCATCCTGATGGGGAAGTCGTATGCAAGACTTGACGAGGTGGTGGTTTCATCGGACCGGACAGAACGCAGCCTCCGGGAGATGCCTGCTTCCGTAAGCCTATTCGGCAGGACCATGGTCGCTGAATACAGGCTGTGGAGCCTCCGGGAGATGGCCGGTCTGGTGCCCAACATGAATAGTGCCGATCCCGGTGACAACCGAAACACGACCTTCATCCGGGGTATCGGAACGACATCCTACGACCCTGCCGTGGCAACCTATGTCGACGGAGTCAATCAGTTCAATCTTGACACCTACATCCCGCAACTGTTGGACGTTGATAAGATCGAAGTCCTCAGAGGACCTCAGGGTACGCTTTTCGGACGCAATGCCATGGGCGGTGTGATCAACGTCACGACCAGGAAACCTTCGAACCTCAGCAGTGCCTTTGCAGAACTGAACACCGGGAATTACGGACTTCAGCGTCATACAGCAGGCATAAAGATCCCCGTCGTGAAAGACCGCTTATTCTTTGGAACATCCGGACAATATCATGCCAGGAAAGGATACCACACCAACAATTTCAATAACACCGATTTCGACAGGCAGGAATACTTCTACGGTAACCATTACCTGAGGTATCTGCCCGCAGCGAAATGGGACCTCTCCCTGAACTTCAAGCACCAGCAGGGCCGGAACCACGGTGCGTTCCCGTTGGCATCTGGCAGGGACGCTGCTTTTGAAGCCCCTTACGAACTCGATCAGAATGCCACTGCCGTGATGATAGACCAGAGCTATAATACCTCATTCTCCGCTATTCACTCCGGCAGGCTCGTCAGGCTGCAGCTGCAGACCTCATACCAGTCGAACCGCAGGATCTATGACGGACCACTTGACGGTGATTTCTCCCCGCTCGATATCGTCACGATCGAGAATGATTTCGGCAATGATTTCAATAAAGTCAGCACATGGACCCAGGAAATCAGGGTGTCCTCCCCTGCCGTGTCGGAGAGCCGGCTGCAGTGGACAGGCGGATTGTTTCTTTTCAGGCAGGACAACCCCGTCAGGCAAGCCACCCGTTTCGGCGCGGATGCCGGATTGTTTGGCATCCCGCTGACAGACTTCTCCACCATCACACAGAATATGGGAGAAGGGAGGGGACTGGCCATATTCGGACAAGCGACCTATGCGGCTACGGATAAGCTGTCTGTCATCTTCGGCGTCCGTCAGGATCTGGAACGCAAAACACTGACCGTAAGGGGTGAGTTCCTGAAAACACCTGACCCGGCGGTCGTCACCCGCCCCGACACGTCAGGCACTGCGAACTTCCGCGCATTTTCTCCTAAAGCCGCCCTTCAGTATGCTTTCAGCGATGACCGGCAAACGTATCTCTCCTACAGCCGTGGCTTCCGGGCGGGTGGGCTCACATCCTACGGATCCGATGAAAGCCAGCCTCCTCTGGTGGCATACGATCCTGAACTCAGTGATAATTTCGAAGCAGGTTTCAAAAGTCTATGGCCGGAACAACAACTCCGCCTTCACATAACGGCCTTCATCAGCCATATCCGTCGTGTACAGGTACCCACCCTGATCATGCCGGATGCCATCACCATCACGCAAAATGCCGGAACAATGGTGACCAGAGGATTGGAGATAGAGGCTGATGCGA
>JBIKIB010000407.1:0-3470 GCA_044361845.1 Chitinophagaceae bacterium
CCACTCACCAACATGACGGTGGCGGCTGACCGGGGATCGGTATCGATGCGCATCTCATGTAAACGCCCATCAGACAACGCTCTGAAAACCGGCAGCAGATCATTCATGATCCGTGGTAACACCACTTCGGTTTCAGGATCCCCCAGCCTACAGTTATATTCAATGACATAAGGTTCCCCTTTCACACTGATGACACCGATGAAAACAAATCCTTTGTAATCCATTTTCTCCTCACGAATGCCACGAACGGTCGGCTCAATGATCCTTGTCCGCACCTTCTCCATGAAAATGGCATCTGCGAAAGGCACAGGACTAACGGCACCCATCCCTCCCGTGTTCAAACCCTTGTCCCCTTCTCCCACACGTTTATAATCCTTTGCCTCAGGAAATAACAGATACCCGTTACCGTCAGTGAGGATGAACACGCTCAGCTCAATGCCATCAAGAAATTGCTCCACAACCACCTTCCTGCTGGCCTCACCGAATTTGGAGTACTGTATCATCAGCTCGAATTCCGCAATGGCCTCAATATGGCTGTGCGCTATCACGACTCCTTTACCCCCCGCAAGGCCATCTGCCTTTAAAACAACCGGCAACTCATGGGATTGCAGGTAGGCGACACCATCAGCATAACGATCCTTGTCGAATTCCCGGTAACCGGCAGTGGGAATATCGTACCTCGACATGAACTCCTTTGCGAAGGCTTTACTGCCCTCCAGCCTGGCACCTGCGGCCGATGGGCCGATGACCGCAATGTGCCGCAATACCGGATCCTGACTGAAATGATCACTGATACCCCTGACCAGCGGTTCCTCAGGACCCACCACCATGATCGTCACCTGTTGCTCGATGCAGAAACTGGCGATGGCAGAGAAATCCAACGGGTCCAATGCAACATTCTGACCACACAGGGCCGTCCCAGGATTCCCGGGGGCAATGAAAAGTGTTCCGCAATCGGGACTCTGGCTGAGCTTCCAGGCGAGGGCATGTTCGCGTCCGCCGGATCCTAACAGAAGGATGTTCATGGGCTGATATGGCTGTGTTTGGGGGTGACCTTTTCGGCCATGCGCCCGCCCGGCAGGCTAATGGCTGCTTATCTCCCACAAAGATACCATCCATTGCACGGATTCACTTACATAAATTGCGATAAACCGGGAAATGGAAGGACGATAAATTCCGTATTTTGGTCCCCCGGATCTACCCGGACTCAAACCAAAACCAGCATTATGAGTAAACCCAGCCAGGCAGGTCATCCAAAAGGCCTTTACATCCTCTTCGCCACAGAAATGTGGGAACGATTCAACTACTACGGGATGCGGGCCATCCTGGTGCTCTTCATGACAAAAGCACTGCTTTTCGACAAAGCCTTTGCCTCCAACCTGTACGGAAGTTATACAAGCCTCGTTTACCTGACGCCCTTGATCGGTGGTTTCATATCGGATCGATACTGGGGAAATAAACGCTCGATCATCGCAGGAGGCCTCGTGATGGCCATCGGAGAATTCATCCTGTTCTTCTGCGGATCCTTTTATGAAAGTAACCCTGACCTGTCCATGGTCCTCTTCTTCTCCGGACTTGGATTCATGATCGCCGGTAATGGTTTCTTCAAACCGAACATATCATCCCTGGTAGGTCAACTCTACCCAAAGAACGACAGGCGGATCGACTCGGCATACACCATCTTCTACATGGGTATCAACGTGGGAGGGGCACTAGGACCCTTCCTCTGTGGCCTCGTAGGTGATACCGGCCATCCCGCTGATTTCAAATGGGCCTTCCTCGTGGCAGGTATCGGCATGCTACTCAGCGTGGTCGTACAACTGGTGTTCCAGAAAAAATACATCGTGGATGCAAATGGCAGCCCACTGGGTGAAACCCCGGCAGATGCACCAAAATCCTGGGTGAAACCCGTACTTATGGTCATCGGACTGGCAATCCTGTCGATCCTCATGATCGGTCTGCTATACATTGACGCAAGGGTATTCAGCTTCCTTTCCTACCTGCTGGTAGGTACATTAGTCTTCATGGGCATCCTCCTTTTCTCCGACAAGTCACTGTCGATCATTGAAAAAAAGAAGATCGGCGTCATCTTCATCGTATCATTCTTCGTGGTCTTCTTCTGGAGCGCATTCGAACAGGCCGGTGCATCACTGACATTCTTCGCGGATGAGCAGACAGACAGGAACCTCGGACTCAGCATACCGAAGTGGATCGTCTATCTGGCATCCGCACTGCTCCTGTTTTACGTTTATACCCTTTTCGTTAAAGCAAGAAAAAGCCTGGGAGCTGATGAAAAAGAATTGCGCATGACCATTTTCGTACTCCTGTTCCTGCTCGCCGGAGGTGTCCTGTACATGAACGCAGGAATGATGCAGAACAAAGCCGATTCCATCGGAATGGATGTCGTACCCGCCAGCCTCTTCCAATCCCTGAATTCGATATTCGTGGTGAGCCTCGCACCATTATTCGCCTGGCTATGGGTGAAACTCGGGAAATATGAACCATCCTCGCCAACGAAAATGGCATTGGGCCTGCTCCTCCTGGCACTTGGATACCTGTGGATCGCCTTCGGCGTGAACAGCGTGCAACCCGGCATCAAAGTGAGCATGATGTGGCTGACTGGTATGTACCTGCTGCACACAATGGGAGAACTTTGCCTTTCCCCGATCGGACTTTCGCTGGTGAACAAACTGGCCCCGGTCAAATTCGCTTCATTGCTCATGGCAGTATGGTTCCTCGCCAATGCCTCCGCCAATAAACTCGCAGGAGTCCTCAGTGCACTCTATCCTGATGGGAAAACAACCTCATTCCTCGGCTACCAGATGAGCAGCCTCTATGATTTCTTCATGCTATTCGTGGTCATGTCAGGCGTGGCTGCGATGATCCTCTTCGCCCTTACAAAATGGCTACAGAAAATGATGAAGGACTAAAGGTGCATTCCTGAAAACAGCTAGAGAAGCCGGCTTGAAGAAGCCGGCTTTTTCTTTATCTTCCCATTCCTAAATCCCGCTCATATGTCTGAGAAGAAATTCCAACCCTTCATCGCACCGGAGACGCAGATGAAAGAGTTCACCATCAAAGCCGTACTGGTCGGCTCCGCATTCGGCATCATCTTCGGCGCATCCACGGTGTACCTCGCACTGAAGGCGGGACTGACAGTATCCGCGTCCATCCCCATCGCAGTGATGGCCATTGCCCTTAGTAAGCTTTTCCTGCGTACCACCATACTCGAAAACAATATCATCCAGACAACAGGGTCGGCCGGTGAAAGTATTGCAGCAGGTGTCGTCTTCACCCTTCCGGGATTCCTCTTCCTGAGCGAAAAAAGCAGCAGTGCCTATTTTAACTATATCACGATCCTCACACTCGCGATTTTCGGGGGTATCCTAGGCACCTTGATGATGATACCCCTCCGGCGTCCCCTGATCGTGAAAGAACACGGAACCCTTCCTTACCCGGAAGGAACCGCT
>JBIKIB010000408.1:0-3468 GCA_044361845.1 Chitinophagaceae bacterium
TTGCGTGTTTTTTCCATAGGTCCTGTCGCGTGAGAAAAACGACCAGATGGCTGGCGGTCTTAGCGGCATTCTGCCCCAGGCAGAGGGGGATCATCTGTTGTTTCATGTCGGCAGAACTCACCCAGATAAATTCCCATAGCTGCATATTGCTGCTGTTGGGAGAAAGGATCGCACGCTCGAGGCTATTCCTCACGACTGCTGCGGGTACGTCTGCCTTGGTATCGAATTTTCGGTTCGATCTTCTCTTTTGCACGATTTCATCGAAAACACTCGCATGCATGGCGTTGAATTATTTGATAAAGGTACGCTCCCGGCCTGAGAAGGCGTTTGGCACAATATCAGAAAACCCCCAGTAAGGGTGAAAAGGGTTACAGGCAGGCGGCAGTCTATGCTGGATCCTTCGATGTATGGCTCCGGCCGGGTGACTGCTGCTTTCTCTTTCTACGGATCATGTGTCGGGTGCTGCCGGTGACAGGATGAGTCCACAGGGACGGTCATGACACAGGAATAAACCGGTACGCAAATCGCCGCCAGGGTTGCATTGTGATGGCTGTTTTGTAGAAGGAAAACCGAGACCATGGCGGAACTGAGTTAGCATCCATCGGGCAGGCGGAAGGGATTGGTCTTTCAAGCCAGCGAAAACATGCCATTCATTTGGCTGCCGGGCTGATGTACATTATTCCTACATGTAAAATTTACAGGCAAAAAAAAACAGGTTACCTTTATGACATATATCCCCCAAATGAAAAGCTCACTCCCTAGTGTGAAGATCCTTTTTGCTTCCATCCTGTTCATGACATCTGTCCTGGTTTTCTCCGGGTGCATCAAGGATGTCTTGAATCCTGACAAAACAGGATCCTTTGTCAAATACACGATTCCCAAAGGCGGCCAGTCATCGACCCCATCTGTCTACAAGTACTTCACGAACATTTCCGTTTTGGCGTTTGACGTCAGGTTCGACTCCACTGCGATCTATCAGACGGTCCTTCCCTCGAATCAGGCGGATATCAACAAACTTTATGGTTTCGCGGATGATAACAAGCCTCATTGGGTCTCCAGTGCCCGCATCGGTTGGAGGTGGTTCGGTAATGAGCTTCAGTTGATGGGATATGTATATAACGACAGCGTGAATGTGAACCAACTTATTACCGCAGTGCCGTTGAATAAGGATATTACCTGTTCGATACAGGTGAATGGTTCGAAATATACATTCACTGCGAACGGGAAATCCATTGAACTGCCCCGGACGGCGAAATCTACAGGAGGATTAGGCTATAGGCTCTTCCCTTTTTTTGGGGGGGATGAGATGGCGCCTCATGAAATGTACATATTTGTCAGGGAGAATTGACCGGTGCTCTCTGTTTTAACCAATACCAACTGTCATGATCGGATCCATCAAGCGCAGACTGCTCAACAAAGGGGCGTACATCATCAGTTACTTCAGGTTGAAGAAAATCCTGCGCGGGATCGATAGGGATTCCCTTGTGATCGATTGTGGTGCCAATGTGGGGGATATCACCGCATTGTTCCTCGGGCGTGGTGCGCAGGTCATCTGTTTTGAGCCTGACCCCATGGCTTTTTCAACACTCCGCAAACGCTTCGGAGGCAACCCCAGTATCCAGCTCTTGAACAGTGCCGTATCTGACCAAAACGGCAAAGCTTCATTTTATCTTCACAAAGATCGCGGGGAAGGGGCAGGGGAGGAGTATACCGTGAGTTCTTCTCTGTTACGGGAGAAGAAGAATGTCGATGCACAAAAGGGGATAGAAGTGGAATTGACAGACCTCAGTGAATATATTTCTGCGCTTGGCCGGAACGTGGATGTGCTCAAGCTTGATGTGGAAGGTGCGGAGATCTCCATTCTGAAGAAGATGATCCGGGAAGGTACCTACGCCAAGATCGGAATCATGCTGGTGGAGACGCATGAGACCAAGATCCCGGGACATGATCGGGAAGTGGCAGATATCCGTGAGCTGATCCGCGAAAAAGGCATTTCAAACATCGGGCTGAACTGGGTTTGACCACTGCTTTCAAGGTAAGAAGTGTTAAGGATTTCTTTAGAATCGTCGCCATGGTTGATCAAACCGGCTTTCGAACCCGACGATATATAAAAGGCAGACACTTTCACATTCATATTGAACCTACCGTTTTCATGTCAGTGTCCGCCGGATGCATTTCATCTCCGCTGCGCTCCCTGAATACGAATAAAAGTCCGGGAAGGGAAGCCAGGGTGGAGATGATCCAGAAGGTCGTGGCGACATAAACGGATAATGCCGGGTCTGTGGACAGCAGGTCGGATGCATATGACATGGCGAATTCGCGCACGCCGAGGCCACTGAGGCCGATGTTGAGGACGGATACGATGGTGGAAGACTGGAAGCTGAACAGATAGGCTGGCAGGGAGAACGGAATCTGCTGAGCGAAGAGGATGCAGCTCACAGAAGCCATGACGAGGCATTGTATCCCTGCGGATAGCAGGTGTTTAGTCGCAAATCCGCCGGCATATTCGCTAAAGAACCGTTTCATGACAAGGGCATAGACCATGGTCGCAATGGCAAAGGCCAGCAGCAAGAGGATCGGATCTGCGAAGTGTTTCGGTATGATGAATCCCAATCCTGCCAGTAGGGCACCGATGGCCCAAAGTCCGCTCAGCCGTTCAAAGAAAAAAGCCCAGAAGATCTTTTTCGCCGGCACGCCATACGTTTTCCTCAGCGCCAGGATCTTGTATCCATCACCCCCCCCCCCCCCCGGCAGGATGATATTGTAGACGGTACCCCTCAGGTATAGTTTCATCCCCTCTGCAAATGGCAGGCGGATACCGATGCCATTCAGAAAGGCTCGTGACCGGATATTCGACACCAAAAAAGAGCAGAAATATATTCCGGTGGCCAGGAACAGCCACTGTGGGTGGCTATGCTGGAATATTCGTTTTGTTTCGGAGATGTCGGTTTTTTTCACGACAAGCACAATGAGCAATATCGTTACGCCAAGTTTTAGTGCAAGTTTGCCATATTTTTTCTTCCTGGATCTGTCCATACTGGATAATAAATGGGTGTCAGGCGTAGGTTATTGCCCGGGTGTTTGGTGGGCAAAAGTACGGACATTCTGATCTTTCTCCCTTTAAACGCAGTAAAAAACGGTTGGATCGGCTGAGGGGAGAGATGGTTGTTATTATTTATTTCCTAATTCCGGAGCGTTTGGTTTCCGGAAGATTGCATATCATTTTTTGTCATCTCACAAGTATTTTTTTTCATAATTAATTGTTAATCCATGGTTTGTGTATTTTTTACACGAGTATGCTGGTGTGATCGAGTAGGTGAATTATTGTACTATTCAACAATGTGGGCGACCGTTCTTATAAAATTGTTTTTTTTAAGAATGTTAAAATTTGTTAAATTCATAATCTATTTTATTCATTAAGTAGCCACGGTTTTTTACTTCTGAGAACATTGTAAATCAATGTTGATG
>JBIKIB010000409.1:0-3455 GCA_044361845.1 Chitinophagaceae bacterium
TATCGAGCGACGGGCATTCTTACATGCAGATCGCCATCGATATGAAAGATCAGGTTGCTTTCAGCAAGCGATCCTTGTAAAGATAGATCATGATACCCGTTACTGCCAGCAGCACGGTTATCACGAATATAGGCCAGCGCCATCCCTCATTCTTGTTTTGCATTTTGATTGCGACAGGTGCATCATCTCCGATCGTCATCAGGCTACCCCAGTAGATGGGGTTCAGTTCCTCGTCTGAACGTACGCTGCTGATGTAGTCATTACGGGCAGCGGCCAGCGCTTCTGACTTCTTCATTCCTTCCGATAGATGCGTATAGAACCTTTCCAGTATGATGGCAGTAGAACGGTCATCCATCTTCCAGTAACCGTACACGCAACTGCGTACGCCTGCATATGTGAACCAATACATGAGATTCTTGATACCGCCGGGTTGAATGGGGCCCAAGCCGCCGTTGCAGATCGAGAGCACGACCATTGACGCATTTGTTTCCCACTCAATGATATCATAAGGGGTCAGGTACCTTTTATCCCTGACATCCATGCTGTCGAGCACGATATGCTGGTCTGCCCAGTGGTTCATATGTGCAAAGGCGTGACCGGAGAAGTGTATGATATCTGCCTTTCCTGATGTTGCTCTATATGTCGCCACTGTAGCATTTCCCTGGTTCAAATGGGTGAATCCAAAACGATCGGACAGCGTAGAAGATAGACTGTCCATGAAAGGCAGTCGGTAGTATTTTGTTGCCGAATAGTCGGGATTAAATACCAGATTGAGCCCCGATCCGGCTATTTTTTTATACGGTGTCAGGTTCCTTCTCTGTTCAGCGAAAAGCCATGAAAACTCATAGCGGAACTGGTATCGGTCTTTGAGATATCGAATGTCCCCATACTTCCGGATATCCATTGTATCCGGTATCAGCAATCCGAAATTAAGCGCCATCATGCTCCCTGAAGGAACAATCGTGAGTTTTCGTATTGTTGGTGACAGACATTTTTCAATCTTGAGGAAATAGGCATTATAAGCCTGATGAAAGAACCGTTTAACGGAACTCAAATTTTTACAGATGTTGTCTTCAGATTCATTCAGGTAGAGGTCTTTAAAAGCCGGGGATGAGGCATCGATGCTTAAGAAACATGTTGTATCCCTGGTGATGACCATGGCGAGGTATTTCATTCTGATGACGTCCGTATCCACGAACCTGATGATCGCTTCGTCACTGTTCAATCCCTCTTGAATTTTTTTTAAACCGGGGAATTCTGCCGGAAGTGTACCGACCTTACCGGTCATCTTCTTCCTCAGTTCGGAATATTGGGAGCGTTCCATTGCCACAAATGCTGAATCAAGCAATGACGGATCTCCCGTATCGTTGAAGAGGCCATGACACAGGTATGCGATGACCATGTCGGGTTCGGATGAGAAAATCTCATGGAAGTGCTTCAGTGAATCCCGGTTGTTGATCTGTTGCCATGCTTCCCAATGTCTCGCTATTTCCTGCCATTTTCGGAGTAATTTCCATTTCTTTTCTGTCAGGGCCTTACCGCTGAGCGCCTTTTCCAGACAAAATAATTGCCAGTGGGCCGTGACTTCATGCTGATAAGTATAGGAGGCAACGGAATATCCGGCCTTATCGATGATATCCTCGCTGTTTTGAAAGCAGCGGAATGAGGACAGGTATTCTTTTCCGTAGAAATAATTTAGGCCTTTGAGGTTCATCAGTACTATGCGTTCTGCGTGGTTTTCAGGGAAATGTCTGTTCAGCAGTGCAAGAGCCTTGTCGAACGATGCCTGTGCATTCGATGATGCGATTTTTTCAACTTGCGTCCATTTGCCGGTATAAGACCTATCGTTCCAGTAATTTCCGATCGACCGCCATAGCATGATACTGCCGTAGGGATCCTCTTTCTCCGCAGGTTGCCGGATGGTCTTCATGATGCTGTCGATGATAGGCCTTGCCTCCTTGATATGATGATTCCGATTCAGGTTCAGCCATATGGAGAGAGCCCTGTGCGGTCTGTGCCCGGCATTATAGCCCGCAGATCGATCCGGCAAAAGCGTCATCATTGTGTCGACATGGGCCAAAGCCCGGTCGATCATGATCCTTAATGAATAATAGATCGCCTTGTTGGTATGATAGGTTAACCGATAGGATCGGGGCAGGTCGTATGTTGACAAGAGTATATTGAGTGTATCCATCGCTGTTCTGAAGTGTTCCAGCCTGAGGAGGGAACGGCAGCACCTTGCATATTCGATGTAGGCATCTGCCAGCAGTGAGGGGGGATAGAAGCCCTGTTTGCATGCATCAATGACCGATCTTGTGCGCATCATTGCTTCAATGATCCGGCCACGGTCGTGCAGGATTGAGGCTTCCAGGAGTGAAGTACCCAGAGATTGTACCGCTGTGAGTTTTAAGATGCGCAGTTCTTTCAGGCATTGATGCGCATCCGGCAATCGACCTTCCTGAACTGCTGTATGTCCCCGCGACAAAAGCACATCTGCCGGTCCGCTACCCGCCATTAGCCGGCTCCATGACATCAGCAGGCAAAACAGGAAGATGAAATAATGCCCCAAAGCCATAGTACTTTTCTTTTAGAAGACAGGTATACAGATGAATTCATTTCGAAAGACATAACTGGTTGGATCGTCATTTTATCCGGCGCGCATGCACTGGTACTATCCACATCACCTTCTGACTTCTGGATGATTGTCAGCCGGATCTTATCATAATGGTTGCTTGCAGTTGATCGCATGAAAACCGGGTACATTGTCTTATTCGATAAAGAATGAAAGTCTTGCTTTTCTCTTCCTTTTCGTATCGGGATGCACATGATTGCTGATTTGCTCTTGCATAAGAGGACGTCTGTCATGTTGAAGACTTTTAAAGCTTTTTTCAAAGATCGGGGGTGGGAGGATGAGCCTGTTCATATAGTAAAAATTGACTGTTTCATGCATTTGTCTTTATCTTATATTTATATATTAGTTTGTAAATAATAGTAGTTCAATATATATGAACTAGTATTTAAAAAAATACTAATATGGGTACTTTTGGGATAAGACTGCAGAAGGTATTACAGCACTATGAGATCACGGCGTACAAGCTGGGAAAGGATATTGATTTCAGTAATGCAGCCATCGGGAATATGCTCAGTGGAAAGACATCACCTTCATATGATTTTCTATCGAAGCTGATGGAGCTATTTCCTTTATTGAATGGAAATTGGTTGTTGATGAACCGGGGAGACATGTTCATAGATCCCAACATGAAGGTGAAGAACAATACATATCATTCACCGGATCTGATCGAGGCAAAGAACGAGATCATCGCATTGCTGAATGAGCATGTGAAAATGAAGGATCAGATCATACATCAGTTAAAAGATGAATTGAAGGAAACCCATGCGGCAAATAAACTGCTGGAAGCGAAGAACGGGGAGATCTCAAAAAAACTGCTCAAGTG
>JBIKIB010000410.1:0-3452 GCA_044361845.1 Chitinophagaceae bacterium
AAGGTTGCACATGCTTCCTTCCTGCTGACGATCGCATTATGCTTTCTGGACTGATGCAATTAATGTATCCGTTCGAGGGGAACCGTCCATGATGAAGCAGTTCAGCGTATGCCTTACCACGTTTCCGGGAGACCAAAAGCATGAGAGAAGACCTGCCATACGATACATATGGTCATAATAGGCGATCATTCCGGAGGGTAATCTGATATTCGGACTTGCGGCATGATATCATCTCTGGAAATTCAGCATCCTTGAAGCAACATGTTCTGCTTTGTGACTCCTATAGGTATCCAGAGCGGACGCGATCTCCGATAAAACGATGAATCAGATGCGTTTTGGGACATTGCTAAAAAGTACATACTTTCACCATACTAACCTAACACCATGAGAAATAATAAATTAAATCTAATGCTACTGCCTTTGATCCTTGTGATCATCCTCATCATAATTTCCCATTTCGATGCATCACGTTCCCTTCCATCCGGTATGATCGGAGCAAAGGTCAATTCAGGTCTATCCTTACTCGTTATCGGAGGATTGGTTTATGGCGCCTGGACAATGTATCGTGGTTCCCGGAAACAATGAGGTCTAACCGCATGCAACATTATTGGGACGATATTTTATGTGTTGATCTCTCCGGAAAGATCTTTATATGCTGACGCTGATCCTGCACGCATATTCATTTCTATCGAATGTAAATTCGGTATCGGAATTTAAATATAAATATAAAAATCCTGCGGATGCATCTGCAAAGGTAAACCCATCAGGCCGCCGGGCAAGGGTTCATCGAATCAGTGCCCGGAGTTTTGCCACGACCGATGGCAGGCTGTCATATAAATTGTTTTGTTCGAGAGGGTCTTTCTGCATGTCGTAGAGCTGCCCGCTGGTTGTATACGTCTGGTTGTTCGGAATGAACGGATTGAAGAGGTTCCCGCCGGAATAGTTACAGTTGATGAATTTCCATCTGCCCTGTCGAACTGCCAGTTCCCCGCGTGAGGAATGAAAGATGATATGGTCACGCCCTTTCCCATCTTTGTTGCCTGTCAGTGATGAGGAGAAATCAACGCCGTCTTCGCTGATGCCCTTCACCGTTTTTCCTCCGGAAAGTGAAGCCAGCGTACTGAACAGGTCTTGAAGTCCGACCAGTTGCTGGCTGATCCTGCCACCGGGGATACCGCGCGGCCATTGGATGATCAGGGGAACCCGATGGCCACCCTCCCATATATCTCCTTTCATGCCACGCCATTGACCATTGGATCGATGACCGAACATACTGAAGCCTGAGCCGAACTGCGACCAGTCAGGTCCTTTTAACTTGTTGTCGCCGGCATCGTTGACGGAGCCGTTGTCGCTCGTGAAAACGATGATCGTGTTTTCATAAGCTCCGATCTCCGTCAGAAGGGTGATCAGTTTTCCGATATAAGCATCCATTTCCATCACGAAATCCCCATAATCCCCTGCGGCAGAACTTCCTGTGAATTCCGCTGCGGGAGCCACGGGCTGGTGTGGGATATTGAGTGGGAGGTATAGAAAAAAAGGATCCCTGGCCGAAGCCTTGATGAACTGGAATGCCTTGCTCATGACCCTGGCATTCATCTCTGATGATTGCCATCCTTCCTGCATCAGTCCTTTTGCCCCTGACATGGTATCTGGTTTCATGATCGAAGGGGTCCCTCCGGACCAATACCCGTTTTCCATAAAGGCGAATGGTGGCAGTGAAGGGATATCTACGGCAAATGTGTAATCGAAACCGCAATCCATCGGTCCGCCCAGCACACGACTGGTAAAATCGATCTTTGATTCCCTAAGAAGGGTCTGTTCTTCTTTTCTGCCTCCAAAGGAAATAGTGTCTATGGTTTCTCCGGGTTTCACCGGCCAGCGCCAACCAAGATGCCACTTGCCGGCCAGGGCGGTGCTGTAGCCTTTTTTACGGAAGTAGGAAGCCATGGTTTCCCTACCGGGCTCAATGAGCGGCCAGTCGTAGGCCCAAAGTACGCCGGATTTAAGTTTGGATCGCCAGGGGTAGCGACCTGTCAGTAAAGCATACCTGGAAGGCGTGCATACCGATGATGCGGTGTGGGCATCATGGAAGCTGACACCGTTTTCTGCGAGCTTGTCGATATGCAGTGTCTTGATCCGGGATGCAGGGTTGTAGCAACTCAGATCGCCAAAGCCCAGATCATCCGCGAGGATGACGATGATATTGGGTGCCTTGCCCGATTGGGCGGATACCCACGGGGAAATCGCCGTGGTGATGAGGAGCATCGATAATAACAAGATATTATGCATGAGCTATGATTTTATGTGATGTTACGCTCAGACCAAAGCATCGCGGCACCCGCCATGGCGGAAACTTCCTGGAGTTCGGATACCTCCAATTCGATCTCCGGCCCGAATGAATGTAATGCAGCAGCCAATGACGGTGCGAACAGATGCCAGATATTGGTGATGCCACCACTGAACACAACTTTCTCAGGATAGTCGCCGCCATAGCGAAGTCCGATCACTTCCCCGAGTGATTTTCCATAGGCTTTGAAAATGGCGGCCACACGGAGGTCTGTTTCGGCCTTTTCAGCGATCTCCTTCACATCAAAAGCCGGTTGACCGTAAGCGATCTCATATTGATCCAATATCCACCGTGTGGAAATATGTTCTTCCGCGTGGGAGCCCTTGTAGGGAAAGCACCACAAGTCTCCATCTTCGGTTCGTCCATCATGAGCCCAACAGGAGCCCAGCCCTGTGCCGAGTGTTATCCCAACGACATTATCAGCCCCCTTTGCCTTACCAAATGCTCTTTCGCCGATGAGGAAGCAGGTGGCATCGTTTTTCATCCTGATATGACCGGCATGGATCTGCAGACGGTTTGATAATTCGGTTTTGACATGGTATCCGTACAGCTGTTCATATTTGTCCAGACCCTTTATGTATGAAATGCCGTTTTCATAGTCAAACGGACCCGGCAGGGCCATGCCCACATATTGGAGTGACAGACCGGTCATCTGAACCGAAGTGAGGATGCATTCTGCCCATCTGTCCAATATATCTGCTGGATTTCCCCGGGCATCGACGGGAAAATGAACTGCCGTTTGCTGATGAATCTCCCTGGCGTGTATATCCACGATGCAGGCGCTGATGTGCGAACCGCCTATATCCACACCCACCACTAAATCGTTCGGATCATGCATTTTTTTCATCGGATCGGTAATAAGGACTCCTTGACGCCCCATTTCTTATTGGGTTCGGAACCCAGCCAAAGCTCAAGCGTTCCTCCCTTTGCAAACGCTTCGTGGGAGAACCAGCAAGACATATGATCCTTACCATTGAGGGTTGCCTTTTGAATGTAAGGGGATGTCGGTTTGTTTCCATGGGTTAGGATCTTGAAGGATTTTCCGGCATAGTAAGCGGAATTCAAATGGATGGTGATCTCATCGAATATAGGACTTGTGATCTCA
>JBIKIB010000086.1:0-11453 GCA_044361845.1 Chitinophagaceae bacterium
ACTGGGACACCAGTTATGTGAAGGAACAATACGATGCGTTTCATGTGCAGACCGAATGGGCGAAGCAGTATGGTCTTCCGCTGGTCATCCACTCGCGGAAATCGACGGAGGAGTCCATCGCGCATGTACGTGAGCATCAGGACGGAAGATTACGCGGGATTTTTCATTGTTTTTCCGGGACTGTGGATCAGGCAAGGCAGATCATTGAGCTTGGCTTTCTTTTGGGGATCGGTGGCGTGGTGACCTATAAAAACGGTGGGCTGGAGCCGGTGATACGCGAACTCGGACTGGCCCATATCGTATTGGAGACCGATGCGCCCTATTTGTCGCCTGTGCCTTTCAGGGGTAAACGCAACGAGCCATCGTATTTGAAGTATGTGGCTGAGCGATTGGCGGGCATGACGGGGTTGAGTGTGGAGGAGGTGGCGGAACAAACGACGAGGAATGCAGACCGTGTCTTTGGTCTACGGGAGCGGGAATAGCAGCGTTCGTGCTTTTGATGGTTTACTGGATCTCTTTCTTCAGTAATTGGATATCTTCATGGATGCGGTCGATCTCTGTTAGGAGGGTACCGTTATAGACCCCGCGGATCCTTCGTGCTGTATCCAGCAGGATGAAGTTTTCGGTATGCAGGAATTCGTCGCCTGCCAGGTAATAGCCGACCGAGTCCCCGGCGAAATATTCTTTTCTGGCAAGTCGGTAGATTTCCTTTTTATCCCCTGTGAGCAGCCGCCAGCTGGTGGCATCTATCTTGTTATCCATTGCGTATTGATGCAGTACCGGTACGCTGTCGTTGTCAGGGTCGACGGAATGTGAGAGGAAAAGCAGGTCAGGGTCTTGTTGTTGGATATCCAGTAGGCGGTGCATGTTGGCTGTCATCCTGGGGCAGATATTTTTGCAGCGGATGAAGAAGAAGTTCACAACGCAGATTTTTCCGGAGATATCATTTTGGGTCACTTGTTTCCCGTTCTGGTCGGTGAAGGAGAAAGGCGGGATCCTGTGAATATCCTTGAATGCCGGATCGGTCGGGCTTATCCACGCCGGAGTCCAGTCAGGTTCATTGAAGAATGGGAGTGCTTCTGCCGTATCGGTCGCGGAGCGGTCGTTTTTACAGGATGCACAGGCCAGCAGGGTATATGCTGCCAGCAGCAGGGGGAATTTACTCATGGTGACAGACTGTCTTTGGGGTTGCTGCAAAGTTTGAGGCCGATGAGGCCGTAGCGTCTTCCGTTCCTGACGGCGTAATTGGCACGGATCACACCATTCTCCCACCAGATCTTCTGGCTTCCATCTTCATATCCGTTTTTATAATGAAAGAATCTATAGGGTCGTCCATTGGTGTACCATTCTCTCGCGTCACCTTCATGCTCTCCCTGTAGGAAATGATATTCGAACCTTGGCGTGCCATCTTCCCACCAGCCACGGTGGGTCCCGGTCTTGACACCTTTTTCAAACATCCTTGATTCGGCGAGTTGGCCGTTGGGGTACCATTTCAGGTATGGGCCATGTTCCAGTCCCCTGAGCCTGGTGGAAATATATGCGGTGTCTTCGTTCCCGTAATGCATGATCACCTGTCCGCTGTAGGGTCTCCGGTCGTGGAAAAGGGTATCTTGCCGGAAGGAGAGAAGCGGGTCCTCGGCTTGTACGACCCTGTCGGGTGCAGACTCACGGCAACCGATACACGATATTAAGAGCAGGCAGAGGCAGGGGAGCGTGTATTTTATCATGGGTTCATGCTGGTCAGTAGGTATTCACTGGCTGACGGTACCGGAATTGCCGAAGAATCCTGCACCGTTGATGTAGGGATCGTTGTTTGTCACGTGATAGTGATAGATGCCTGCCGGGAAATCAGAAGTCGCATGTTTGTGTCCGTGGTAGGCATCGAGGGCTGCTTCCACTACGGGATTTCCGTTTTCCTGCGGACCATAGACCGGGAATCCGTCGAGCAGGAAGCCGAGCAGTGCGGATTTTCCGACCTTTTCATTTGTGAGGTAGATCGGTTCTACATGGTAGTGGTACACGCCTCCCGGGGCTGGATGTCCCCAGTAACGGTCGAAGGAAACGATCTCATTGGTCAGGGGCTGGCTCGGTCCGGCGTATTGGTTGAAAAAGGGTACCCCATTGAGGGAGACACCTATCGGACCGAGGGGAGTGGCTTTTTTCACCGAGGCTTCCGTCGGATTTAAAGGTATTTTGAATACGTAGTTTTTTTCCTGGATGTTGTTGGGATTTTTTTGAAAGTTCACACCACCAAATGTGGTCCCGCTGAAACTTTCATTGAGGCTGTTGCTTATGGGGTAGTAAGGGCTTTTGTGGTCGGGCAGGCCTTTTGTCTTGATGGTGACCCAAGTGCCGTCGGAGGTGATGCTTGTGGCACCGTAAATTTTGGCGTAAACATCCGGTACCGTCGTGTTGCCACTCGGAGTGGAGGGGGTTGCTGCATCTTTTTTAGCGCAGGATAGGGATGTGATGATTATCAGCAGAAGTGTTTGGATCATTTTCATGTTGTGTGATATGAGTATAAAACTATTCGATGCGTTGGAGAGGTATTCCCTTCGCTCCGGGATTTATTTTTTTCAGGCGAAGGAATCGGCAGATGCGCGCATCAAAACAACAGGTATTGAATGAGCAGGAATTGATTTTACGATTGAAGCAGGGAGAGGAGGCTGCTTTCCGGTGGGTGGTGGAAGCCTATTGGAATCGTGTATATAGTGTGGTGCTGCATCGTTCATTTCTATTTTCCTGATGTTCGCGGTTGGGGGATTCTCACAGCCGCCTGCCGGTCCGCCGAATAAAGAAGAAAGAATGACGCGTACCATGGAGATGCTCGGCAGGGAGAGGCGACTCAGTGCTGTGCAGGAGGCGAAGATCCGCCCCGTCTTCAATGATTTCTTTGTGCAGCAGGAGAAGCAGAGGCCAGCCGGCTCACCTGAAGCCGGGGATAGGGAGGCAATGGACAGGATCGTGCAGGAAAGGAACATGAAAGTGAAGCGTATTTCGGAGAAGGGGCAGTATGAAAAATACATCAGGGCGATGTCGAAGAGGCATCCGCAGAAGCCGTCAGGCGGTCTGCCGAGTTAGTTGCTCGGGCAGATTCCAGGGTCAATGGTTTATCTTTACGTAAACCTGGTCATATGCCCATCAACAAGAGTGCTGTCGCCCGCTATCATATCATTGATCGCTGCCTGACCAACTCCATGCGGCGTTATCCCACGCTCGACCAGATCCGGGAGAAGATACAGTTCGAGTTGGGTGTCAGCATTTCCGAATCGATGATCAACAAGGATATCGGAGAGATGAAACAGAGCTATCAGGCTCCGATACGGTATGACAGGGCGAAGGGTGGTTATCACTATACGGAGCCGGATTTCTCCATCAGGGGATTCCCGCTTCGGGAGGATGAGATACATGCATTGGACCAGTCCATCGCCGTGCTGCGGCAGATCAAGGGATCCGGACTTTTCCTTCATTTTGAAAGTGCCATCCAGAAGATCATCCAGGGTTATCGGATCAATGAGATCACCGGAGGGCATGACCGTACGTATATACAGGTTGAAGAGCCCCTGGCGATGGAGTCAAATGCATGGATCGAGCCATTGCTGAAGGCCATTGTCGGGCAGGAGCTCCTTGCAGTGGAGTATAAGGGTTTTGAAGCGGAACTCCGGAAACATCTGTTCTCTCCTTATCTTCTCCGGCAATACCATGGCCGTTGGTATGCTGTGGGATATTCGCAGCGGTCAGGCTTTACGATTGTGCTAGCCCTTGACAGGATCCATTCGGTGGAAAGCTCGAAGGGTGCATTTGTCAGGGATGAGGGTTTCGATCCTGACAGTTATTTTCGCCATGCTTTCGGCATCACTCATTTGCGGGATGCGACACCCGAAAAAGTGCGTCTTTGGTTCGCAAAGGCACAGTTGCCCTATATCCTCTCTCAGCCGATGCATCCATCGCAGAAGCTCATTGCATCCGATGAGCGGGGTGCTGAGATCGGTCTGGATGTATACCTCACCAAGGAGCTTGTCATGACGATCCTCAGTTACGGCAGCGATGTGAAGGTTCTTGGGCCTGATGCCCTCATCGATAGCATTCGGGAGGCCCTGGAAGGCATGGTCGGTCACTACAAACAGCAATGAAGGCTGGCGAAAACCGATTTTTTTTCTCTCTGTAAATAGATGGTAATGTCGGTGTTCAATTTTGTGTGAGAAACAAATCAACATCACCATCAATCCAAGCGTCATGAGCCTGATGAACATTATAGAGAGTATGCTTCCGCGTCTAGTGGGAGAATCGAATGGCAGAGACTGTCGTTATGTGAACACTTATGAAGGCGAGAGCACATATGAGGTAGGTTTCACCAATATGGGAAAGTCCTCTGCTGCGGGCATTCGTATGGGGTTGTTCATACAGTTGGAGGATGACCGACTGGCAGGGGCTGTGCAGGAGAGGCATCCGGGCATGATCTACAGCCATGAGGACATTGCACACTACTTACGGTACCGGGCACTCGAAGTTTTGCCTTTGTTGAAGGATCAAAACAAGCAAGGGACCGATTATGAGCTGATCGCGGATATGTTGTTCGGCAGCGGAGTGGATATGAACGGACGGCGGTTCGGTATTTGACCGGGGATCCGTCATCCGTTGTGGATGCATGTCAGGATCCTTCTCCGGGCTGAAGGCTTTCAATGATCTTATTGACTTCCGTTTCTGTGTCCCTGAGTTTTGACTGACAGAAAACGATCAGTTCCGATGCGCGCCTGACCTTGTCGGCAAGTACATCCAGGGACACGCTGCCTGCTTCGATCTCTTTAGCGATCGCGGCGAGTTCGGCATATGCCGATTCATAATGTAAAGTCTTTTCCATGGTATTTATTTTTTGCGGTGATGGTTGTTTCGATCTCTGTGTCTTTTAGGATCACCTGCAACTGATCGCCTTTGCCCAGTTCCGAGGGGTCGGTTATGATCCTGTCATTTAATTTCACGATCGCGAATCCGCGTTTGAGGACTTCTTCCGGCGATGACATTTTGAGCAGGCTTGTCAGGTGTTCGAGCCGGGCATGCCGGTTTTGGATCACATGTGCCACATGCGTCGTCAACATGCTGACTGCCTGGCTCAAGGATGTGTATCCTTTTTCTATCATTGATTGCGGCCTCATCGAGATCCCGGTGGAGATCTTCATCAACTCGCTTTGTTGTGCGAACAGGTGTCTTCTTGCGTTGTGGGTGACGCGTTGGTTGGTTTCGGAGAGTTTTTGCCTGCCGGTGTTGATGCAGGTCCTTGCGGATCGTATGATGCGTTGATCGAGCTGCTGGATCTCCCGGTTCTTCACGGCAAGCATCTGTTGTACGCGGAGCAGGATGTGTTTTTGGAATTGGAGGATCTCCTCTTCGAAGCAACGGTTATGGGATATGATGAACTCTGCGCATTCCGTCGGGGTTTTGGTGACGGTATGCGCCATCATGTCGGTGATCGTCTCGTTGCGCAGATGTCCGATGCCGGTGATGATGGGGATATCCATGCCTGCCACGGTTCGGGCGATGTTATAATCATCGAAGATAAGCAGGTCCGTCTGGGCTCCTCCGCCCCGGATGATGACGATCGCATCATATTCGTTTTTAGATTCTTTTATCTGGTGTAATCTGGCGACGACATCATCTGCATTATCCTGTCCCTGCACGCGGGTGAAGTAGTTATCGAAATGGAAATGGTATCCGTTGCCTTTTGTCTGGAAGCTGTGCATGAAATCTTCGAAGCCTGCGGATGATTCTGATGCGATGACAGCGATCCGTTGGATGACTTTTCGGAATGTCAGCTCCATATTTGCCGTGACGTATCGCTCTCCAACCTTCCGAACACTATCGGCGCATTCATTCAGCAGTCGGTCGAGTGTCGCCTGACGTTGTTCTTCCAGTTGACCGAGTGTGAATCTTGAATCGATGTCGAGCAGGGTGAGTTTTAGGCCGTAAATGACGTGGTACTCCACACTGACAGATGCCAGGACGTGAATGTCATTCCCGAATTTCTGTCCTGTTTGTTTTTCGAATGCGCGAATTCTTTTGTCACCTTCCCACCATGCTACGGCGTTGAGTTTCGTGGTGATGCCTTTCGGACCTTTTTCCACGAGGTCAAAATAGTGGTGGTTTTTTTGTTGGTAGTATTTGTAGTTCGCCACATCTGCCAGCACCCAGAAGATGCGACTGCCAAAGATATCGGCAATGGAATTACGGATGGCACCGGCGAGGTCAGAGAGTCGTATGGGGGTGGCGTTTGTCAAGGCAATGTGTTTATTTGTCCGGTCGGGTGTTGTTTCTGTCTGTATGTTCGGGCATCAGGGCCAGTCGTTTGTCCGGTGATCTCCTGCGGGGCATCGGTATCTGTTTTTCGGGTGGAAATGTACTTAAAAATACCTTCAGTATACGACGATCATCGGTCCGAACGGTCCGCCATTCGTCGCGAAGAGGTCTCCTTTCTCCCATTTTTCCGACACGCCTCCATCGAGGTAGAGTGCATTCACGCATTGGTTGTCGATGAAAAATTGTGCGAATTCCCTGAACCGCATCCATTTCACGGCGAAGAACACCTTTCCATCCTTTCTGACGCCGACGCCATTTCTGACGATGAGGTTGCCATCCGGAAGGTTGGGGTTGATCTTTCCGTTGATGACCAGCATGGGGGCAGATTGTGTCGCATAAGTCATTCCCTTGGTTTTGCATGGGATGGAAGCGACACCTGCCTTTCCGTTTCGGATGAAGAATACGCCTTGTGGCTGAATACCGAAGTTGACATTCCGGTTTCGGGAAATCTTCACGGGTCGGAGTTCCTTGCCTTTTTCTATATATAGACCGACCGGGCTGTAGGCTTTTGTGAACATACCTGCATTCATCGCGAAGCGAATGTCAGGATGTGCTTTCCTGACCGCGTCAAAATACAGATATGGTTTACCGTCTGCACTTTTCCATAGCATTTGGATCCGGGAGGGGTCAAAGAGTTGAGATGTCGCGATGAGGGGCAGGGCGAAGTAGAGCAATGATATCCATAGCTTCAGGTTTTTTGTGGCAGAGGGGAATGCTTTTGAAGGGGATGTCATAGGTCCTATGCTGCGGGGTGGAGTTGTATTAATTTATGGTTGGGGATCGGCTGCAATCATAATATATGACATTCATCGAGCCGTTAGGGTTATCCATGATGATTTTTACCGTTTGCTGATCTTGTTCAGTGAAATGGTTTTTTGTTGGCTGCTTTTGAACCGGGTTATTTCCGGGTTTCTTTTTTGTGCATGTTTTTGACTGGTGCCACTATTCACTCTTTTTCTCCATAAGTTGAAACTGCTCCGCTTCAGCGTTCTACGCATGAGTTTGATCACATCTGCCTCTGAAAAACCAAATTGTATTTGAATGGCTTCAAAGGGTGTTCTGTCTTCCCATGCCATTTCAATGATCCTGTCAATATCTTTTTGTTCCATTGATCAAATATTCAGAATGAAGTTCGCATCCAGTCAACGCTTACATCTGATCCTTCTGCGAGAATGACCGACTCAGGCTTCTGATCACTTAAGAAAGAGAAATCTTTTCCATACATGGATCTGAAGTCGCAGTTGATGGAATGATCCGTCACCTTGTTTATCAACCATCGTGGATGATTCACTTTGTATTCCTGAGAAACCTGTTCATTTATTTTTGTATATCCATAGTAATGCTCAAAAATGAATTCTTCAACACTCCCATTAACCATTTGTTCATTCGACAGGGAAGCATTTACGGATATATGATTCCATTTTTTATTTATTTTCCATTGATAATTTATTTTTTTGGAAAGAGCGGATCTTTCAAATGAATTCTTTGTCGGTATGGCGATATAATGTTCTTTGTATAATCTATTGGCCAGCCATGCCACCAGTTTGTAGGGGACCGTTTCATTAATGAAAACGACACCTCGCTTGATCACATCTCCTTCGACGCGCGTCACATAAAAACGAAGATTTATTTCTTCAAATGTCCCAAGTAGTGGGATGGGTATACGAAAAAGTCTGGTATCATTGAACATAAAACCCACAAGGCTGACATAGGTCTTGCCATTGTAAAAATCCAGTTCAACTCCTTTTGGCAAGTAGGGTGTCAATAGATCCGGATGCACCTCATAATTGGCCATGATCAAATTTTCCCACTTGGCGGATAAAAATGTTTTTGTCATTTTATTTTTTTTCGATGTTCTGTCGTTCATTCATGTTTTGAACTGCCCAATGCTATTAGAGTCGTATTTCAATCGATATTCAATTGTATGATAATCTGTAAGTTGGAGTGGTGATTGTATAATCCAATCATTCATTATCCCAACCTGATGGAATGCTAATTTACTTATCCGGCTTAAACATATACACTGTCGGCCCGGTTTTTAAATGATGATTGACCTGTCATGCCAGGATTTGCTTGATAGGTAGGATATATTCCAGTGCAACTTTCGGATCCCAATCGTTTCTCGCGTCAGGTTTCGATTTTTATGTCTATCGTCCTGCGCATGAGGATGTCTGTTTGGCGGTCTTCTCCCAGCATGAAATCGTGTTTGCCGAAGGCGAAGAAAGCATTGCGTTCATAAAATCGAATGGCCGGCAGGTTATGTTCCCAGACTCCCAACCAGATGGTTCCGATGCCGGCATTCTGGGCAATGCGCAGGGCCTCTTCTAGCAGTATTTGTCCGACCCCATGTCCCTGAGCTTCTGCCAACACATAGATGCGTTCAATCTCCAGATGACCTGGTCCAAAGGATTCCGACTGTACGCTGCCGGTATTGATTTTCATATATCCGATGAGATGCTGATCGTTCACTGCCAGATGGTATTGCACCTCCGGATCCTGGAGTTCGCGCTCGATCCGTTTCGTGGAGAATGCCTTCATGAGGTACATGGCCATGTCAGCTTCCGTGTTTTTTTCCGCGAAAGCCTCTGAAAAGGTGCGGATGCCGATGGTTTGTAGTGTATGGACATCGTCGAGGCTGGCTGGTCGGATCAGCAGGTTTTTCATGCGACAATGATACGGAGAGTTCTTGTTGATCCCGAAGTCAATTCATTTGACTTTTTACTGGCATCAATCCTATCATCGCTATAAGCCAAAGCCTTTTGTTCAGGATGCATGGGGAGAAGATTTCTTACATGTAGCCATGTTTACAGCAACGCGTGAAGATATGCGAAGTTTATGGGTCTCCTTATTTATGGGATTTTTTTTATGTCATTCAGACTTTTGAATGCAACGGGTGAATGTGTCAGATCCTTAGAATGATATCAAGAGGATGAACAGTCACATTATTTGTTTTTAATATTTGTGAAAGACAAAGACGGTCGCAATCGTTCAGCATCCTCACAGGCCTTTATCAGAGAACAGTAATGGAATACCTGTGCAAAAGTGCGGCACGCAGCAAACATGAGCTGAGGTATTTGGGATACTCCCTTCAACGATACTGAGAATATTGTATCGGTATCAGGAGGGAGGTAAGCGTTGTATTTCTGAGAAGGAGCGGGGTGTGCGATCCGGTAAAAATCACCAATGGGAAACAGTCTGTGGAAGTTCGTCAGTTGATTAAGGATAAGCTACCAGACCCGCTGAAGTTGCCATTTGCGTTTTGGCCTCGCGAGGCGGTACAATAGTTGATCCAGGACAGGTTCGGTATTTCGCTGATTCGGTATATACGGAGTTGTGGATATACCCAAAAATCTTATCGGTAAAGATTTTTGCATAAAACCCTGATCAGGTTCGCCAGTGGCTAAAGCCAGAACATCCTGTGATCAAGCGACAAGCTGCCAAGGAAAATGCCATGCTGTATTTCGGAGATGAGACGGGTATGTGCAGTGACCACCAGTCCGGAGGTTCCTATACTCCAAAGGGTGTTATGCCCTTTATGAAGAGTACAGGCAAGCGGTTTTCACTGAACATGATCTCAACCATCGCAATAGGGGGGCATGTACAATTCGGTTCTTTTAGCTTGATTATCATCGTCTTTTAGCTATTGTTTACACATTTTGATGTTACCCCCCCCTTTGTAGCATTGATGTAGTATACCCGTAAAGGCAGACTTTGTTCTTTACAAGTAGTTTTGGTTTCTGAAAAAACCTGAATTTCTCCAACATGTATTTAAGGGTAAACGACTTAGGATTATTTCTTTTATCTCCAACTGAAAAACTTTATCTATGAACCATCATCTACCCCGTTGGCTGGGCTTCTTTAACTTCTGCTTATTCATGCTGGGTTTTTCGCCCGCTTTCACCCAAAGCCCCGGACTGATATATAAACCCTCCAGTACCACATTCGGGAAGTCCATTCTGGATCCGAATGGCGATGGCTTCAGTTCTCCCACGGCTGCAGGTTTCATTGGCACGGACTACGGGGAAGGTAGTGAGTTGAGAATGGTGCCCTTGCCTGTTGTTTCCGGTGAGCCTTTTGGTGATCTTACTACCGGAGCATCCGGTGGTTCGACTGATATCGTCAGTGTTTCCAACAACAATCAGTCCTGCTATATCATGTATCGGGAGGTCTCCGGGGTATCATACCTTATTTTCCGATTTCGTCTGGGAGGTGCATCCACTGCAGCCAAAGGCTATTCGTTTCTTATTGATACTGACGGGCAATTCGCAGGAACCGGTAACAACCCCGGATTCGAGAAAGAGGTGGTCTTGAATACCGGTAGTGCCGGGGCTGTTGTGGTCAATACATTCAACAGCAGTGGTGTCAACACTGGAACGACAAGTTTTAATGTGAATGAATACAGCCAGCGTTCCATTGCATTATCCACCATCAATGCCAGTGCCGATTATTTCTATGATTTCTTCATACCATACTCCGCTTTAGGACTATCAACAGAGCCTGTAAGGATCGCTACCGCTACTATTATTTCTGCCGGAAGTGGTATCACCGGTACTAAGGCCGATTATAATGGCATCAATGACAAGGCTTATGGGAATAATCCGGCTGCGATCGGTCAGGCGCTGATCGATGCATTCCCCGCAACATCCTTAACATCCCTGACGGAGGGTGCCAGCTTTGCAAGTCCCAAGACCCTCGTGCCAGTGGTGAACACAGGTATCACGACGGCCAGCAATAGCATTAGTGGAACCAGTACAGAAGTTTCAGGTACGGTCATCACCGTGTACAAAGGTGGTTCATCCATCGGCACGACGACGGTGGATGCGAATAGCAGCTGGACGTTGACAGGTGTATCAGGACTTGCGGCAGGTAACCTGATCACGGCTGATGCCTTGGCAGGAGGGAAAACGATCTCAGGCCAATCCAGTGCGGTGGAAGTGACCACTGCACAATCCTGCTTTACCAATGCCCCGACCTTATCCAACCCAACTGCTTCCGGTTCCAAGACAATCGATGTATCATGGTCATGGCCTTCCGGCGTGACACCGACAGCAAGCTCGGTTCTTATCAAAGTCTACCTGATATCGGTAAGCGCCAGCGGTACA
>JBIKIB010000411.1:0-3438 GCA_044361845.1 Chitinophagaceae bacterium
GGCGTGAACGCTCCGATATCCATGGCCATCGCACCCCACCAGAGAACGTGCGATGCGATACGGGTCAGCTCGTCCATGAGGATCCTGATGACACCGGCCCTCGCGGGCACTTCCAGCTGAAGTCCCTTCTCCACGGTCAACGCACAACAGTGGTTGTTGATGTGTGAAGAGAGATAGTCCATCCGGCTGGTGGAATAGATGAACTGGCGGTAGGACAGACTCTCACACATCTTCTCAATGGAACGATGGATATAGCCGAGGTGGGGTTCCACCTTCCTGACGGTCTCCCCGTTCAGGGTGATGACAAGATGAAGCACCCCGTGCGTCGCCGGGTGCTGCGGCCCGATATTGATGATGAGGTCGCCCTGTTCCGTTGTTCCGATTTCTTCAACCATGATTGTTCTGTCAGGGTTATATGCAGCGCTTGACAGCATCAAGGATCGATCTGAAAATCATCCTTATGGCATCTCGCGGCGAAGTTTTACATGCTACATCTACAATTTGATCATATTCACCGGATCATCATAATCCTTTCTCAATGGATATCCCACCCAGTCATCAGGAAGGATCAGCTTGCGCAGGTCAGGATGATCCGAAAAATGCACACCGAACAATTCAAACACCTCACGCTCATGGAACTCCGCCGTTCGCCAGATTTGGCATACCGTTCCGATCACCGGATCCAACCGGTCGAGTGTCGATTTCACCACGATGTTGTGGCGATACCGGGTGGAAGACAGGTGATAGACCATCGTCAGATGCGTTTTCCAATCCACACAGGTGAGGCAGAACAGATAGTCGAACCACAGATCTTCCGACTCCCGCAGCAGGGTGGCAAAACCAGGCCATTCCGCCGATGCGACAATGACGTTCGGCCACTCTCCGCCGGTCTCGGAAACAAGCCCTGGTTTCCGCTCCATCAATACCGATATGATCTCCTCGTTCGTCATGCAAATTGATTCACTATGTTAACAGACTTTCCAATGATCAGCCCCGGTCCATACCGGCATTCATGTCAGGGTTCGTCCATCTATCTCGATCCGTTCCCGCTTCCCTCCGCTTTTGATCTTCTCCTGCAGGGTGATCAGGGCATGCAGCAATGCTTCCGGCCGGGGCGGACAGCCGGCCACGTACACGTCTACCGGGATCACATGATCGGCACCCTTCACGACAGAATACGTGTTATAGAAGAATGGGCCGCCACTGATCGCACATGCACCCATGGCGATCACGTATTTGGGATCGGCCATCTGGTCGTACAGCCTCTTGAGTACGGGCGCCATCTTATTCACGATGGTGCCAGCGATGATGATCAGATCGGCCTGCCGGGGTGTGGCACGGGCCACTTCGAACCCGAAACGGGAGAAGTCATACCGTGCACCCGCTGTTGACATCATCTCGATGCCGCAGCAGCTGGTCGCAAAAGTCAGTGGCCACAGCGAATTGCTGCGTGCCCAGTTGATGACATCCTCAAGCGGACCGGACAAGATGCCGCCTCCCGCCGTCTCTTGTACCAGGCCGGGGAACTTCGCGGGTTGTAAATCTGCACTCATGCGTTGTACTTACTTATGAAAGTTTTCTTCCGGGTCGGTCATACCCATTTCAATGCGCCTTTCTTGTGCGCATATAAGAACCCGATGAATAATATGAAAAAGAAAATGACGATCTCCACCAATGCGATCCATCCCACCTGCTGCACTGCGACGGCCCAGGGATACAGGAATATCAACTCCACATCGAAGATCAGGAATATGAGCGCGAAAAGATAATACCCGACATTGAACTGTATCCATGTCTGCCCCCTGGTGGGGATCCCGCATTCGTAGGGTTCACCCTTCTGCGGATTCCATGAGGCCTTGAGTACGGTCCGGGAAACAAGTATCGCAATGACGGAAAAAGTCACTGCGGCCATTATCAGCACAATCATGGAAGCCGGACCCATAGTTGATGTCGTTGATCGACCAGGTCCATCGACTGACCCGGGCGTGTGATATTACGAATATAAGGAACCCATGCAAAATATCACGCAATTTGATCATCACGGGTGAGTAACCTTCTCCTTAAAGGTGATGGAAATCATGAAACACCATCTCCGGGACATCTAAAAAAGGATGCCCCGCACCGAGGTGCAGGGCAGGGGCGCAATGGGGTGGATATGAAGTAGCTATTGCTTTTTGACGAATCGCATCATGTTGACATCACCCATCTTCAGGTTGAGCGTATTGCCCTCTGTGATGGTCCAGGAATCGACCTTCGACAGGATATTCATGAAAGTGGATTCACCCTGCCCTTCGCAGAACATCTTGGTCATGGCCATCGGATCGGCAAAACTGATCTTACTGCCGCTGGCATTCAGCTTCCCGTTGAAATTATTGCAGCCGGTATTCCCGCTAACCCTTCCACCCGCCACATCAAAGGCGATAGTGGGCTTTCGATCAGGATACAACCCGTCGAAAGCGATGCGCGGACCGGATATGAAATTCAATTCCCATGTTCCATTGAGCGCGTTCAGATCCACCATTTTTGTGGGGGTTTTTTTTGTACTGTCGCATGATACGAGGATCCCTGCGAACATGATCAAAGCGAAAAGAGTTGTTTTCATGGCAATGCTTTTTATCATTTGAATGATTAAAAGTAGATGATTTAACCCTTTTGCGCATCCTCCGGGTGCACAACTTTAGGGGTTCCGAAATACATTATCATGTACGTGCCGGGAAACGGATGCCGATTGCAGGAATGGTACGAACGCCCATTCATCGAATGGCTCAAGAACGATCTCGATACAAACCTACCACATGCGGATGCCATATCGGGCAGTCCGCCAAAATCCAGTGACCCAAAGGCAATGTCTTTGCCGGTGGGATATGCATCAAAATTGCGGATCAACATCACTCCCTGAATCACCATCAACCGAAGCATGCACAGAGATCCGTGACATCATGGTTTCTTACCGGATATCCGCTGCTGTATCCTGATATATTCCAAAGGCGCCGAACCTTCCTGTTTGCTGAACGCGTTTGAGAATGCATGTATTGAGCTGAAACCGGACGATTTCGCGAGTGTCTCCATGGTGAGATCGACTGTTTCCGGATTTCCAATGAGATCTTTGACATATTCCACCCGACAATGGTTGACGTATTCGTTGAAGTTCATTCCATATTCCTGATTGATCACGGAAGACACAAAACCGACGGGGATATTCGTGGCGGCCGAAATATCGGAAAGACCGTATCCTACCCGCAGGAAAGGTTTACTATTTTTCAGCTCATCAACGATCCGGGAAAGATATCCTGCTTTTTGGTCATCGGATATGATAATACAATGATCCATATTTCCAGTTCTCTCAGCCGCGAGGGACTGGTCAGAAGGCGTGCTCTCCTGCAAGGGCATCCTTCCCTGGAATCCATATAAAATATTGGGATTAAAAAAAATAATGAC
>JBIKIB010000412.1:0-3437 GCA_044361845.1 Chitinophagaceae bacterium
AATAAAATATTTAAACCGAATAACTATTTCGTTTTGAAAGTCAGATAAATACATGCCATAAATCCGACATGTGAAACCGTTTTTCGTTTCGCCGTTTTTATCAAGTACATCTCATCGATTTTTATCAACCCGTGTCACAGCGATGTCGTGAACATCACTTGTCCAAGCGCATTGTCCTTTCACCCATCGAAAGGTTAACAAGCGATACTAAAGAATTTCATTAACTTCAGCCGATCCGGATATCGGTCTATTCCGCTGTGAAACATTGAGGCATTCCACCCTGCAAGATATCCGTCAGTGCATTTCGGGTCTATTTATTTTCTAAAAAATTTGACGATAATGGTGACCGTAATAATTCCAGCCCTCAATGAGGAAAAAACAGTAGGCGTTGTCGTCAAATTGGCTTTGCAGTCCAAAAATGTTTCGGAAGTGATCGTCGTGGATGACAAGTCCATGGATGAAACTGTAGAAGCGGCGAGACTGGCAGGCGCCACCGTCATCACAAGCACCAAACTTGGAAAGGGTGTATCCATGAAGGATGGTGCCATGATCGCAAAAAACCAAATACTTGTTTTCCTCGATGCCGATATCGTAACGTACAAGTCAGATGTCGTTGAGCTGCTGAGCAACCCCATCATCGACGGGAAAGCTGATTTTGTCAAATCGTATTTTTCGCGGCAGGCGGGAAGGGTGACGGAGCTCGTCGCAAAGCCTCTTTTATCGATACTTTATCCGGAATTCCCCAGTTTCAAACAACCGCTCAGCGGAATGATAGCAGGCAAAAAAGACTTGTTGCTGCAATGTGATTTCGAAGATGGCTACGGGGTGGATATCGGTATCCTCATGGATATGCATCATAAGGGCGCAAGAATCCTCGAGGTTGATATCGGCGCTGTAGAAAACAGGATGCAGGCATTGGAGCAATTGGGTCGCATGAGCCGAGAGGTGGCCAGAACCATCATGAAGAAATCCAATATGCGTGACGCCCAGAATCTTGAGACTTTCGAGAATATCCAAGTCATTCGAGAACAGATGGAGTTCGCCATCCGGGAAGGATTGATCTCCCTCAAGAAATTGGCCATGTTCGATATGGACAATACAATACTGCGCGCAAGTTTCATCAATACCGCATCGAATGCATTCGGCTTTAAAAAGGAACTGCTCGATATTGTCACGAACAACGGAAATCCTTTTATTCGAACCAAACTGATCGCAAAGCTACTCAAAGGAAAATCTATTGCCGAAGTCCTGAATGTCGTTGACAGCATACAAGTGACGGACAACATCAGGGAACTGATATCATTCCTGAAAGGACAGGGATACATAACGGGTATCGTCAGCGACAGTTACGACTGTGTAACAAATCATTTGAAGAATAAATTCGGATTTGATTTCACCATCTCGAATGAACTTGAATTCTCTAAAAGCATAGCAACAGGCGAAGTGAAGATCCCCTCTTTCTTTCTGCCTGACGAAAGGAGTTTGTGCAAGCATGATTATTGCAAACTGAATGCACTGATGCGCATATCTGAAAAATACGGGGTGGACCTTAAAAATACGCTGGTGATCGGTGATGGGGAAAATGACATTTGCTGCATTAAAAATGCAGGCGTCGGCATTTCTTTCTGCTCCACCAATGCCATGGTCGATTCCGTTGCGGATTATGTGATCAAAGTGCCTGATTTCAATGTCATCATTCCAATACTTTCCTGAGTCTTTCAACCCCTCGCTGTCAGACTGAGTATTCCACCCCGGGCAGCAGACACTTTGGATCGCCAACACCGTCATGATAAATATAGAATATCCCCCGAAGGAGTATCGCTCAACGATTGTTCAGAGCCGAGACTGCGGCTAAGTGAAAGATCTCATGTTGTAAAAGCGTCCCCTCGCCAATACCATACCGGAGCATCCGTTCGAAACCCTTGTGGGTTCAACCGCTCTCATAAAACTGCGGCGGCAATTGCCTGATCCGGTCGTGGGATGTGTGGGATCGACAAGCGCCTATGGACATTTGTACTATATTCGATACAGAAAGACCCACATGGACAAAGCAATCACCGAACTGAAGCGTTTCAGAGACGAGCGCGACTGGTCACAATTCCACAATCCCAAAGACCTTTCACTGGCCATCTCCATAGAAGCCAATGAGCTGCTGGAGGCATTTCTATGGAAGGGACCAGAAGATGCGGACCGGGAAAAGATAAAAGAGGAGCTGGCGGATGTTTTCGCGTATGCGTTACTGTTAGCAGACAGATACGGATTCGATATCGAAGAGATCGTCCTGGAGAAGATCGAAAAGAACAGAGCGAAATACCCCGTTGACAAGTCGAAAGGCCATGCACGGAAATACGACCAGCTATGAATTTCACCTTCCAGATCCAGCATCATTCCTTTGACAGCATCTTGCAGGAGCGGATCCGGCAGAACAGCTATATCAGCGACCTCTGGCCGCTCGTGTACATCATCAGCGATGAGCATCACATGGAAGCCTATGTCGGAGAGACGACCGATGCCGTCTCCCGCATGTTCACCCACCTCAAACACGACGAAAAGAAAAGGCTCTCGACCGTGCACCTCATCACCAGCGAGGTTTTCAACAAATCCGCCACCCTCGACATAGAATCGAACCTCATCCGGTATTTTTCAGGCGACGGAAAGTACAACCTGTTGAACGGCAATGTGGGCATCGCCAACCACACCTATTATCAGAAGAACGAAGTCTACTGGGAGATCTTTAAGAATATCTGGCAGCGGCTTCGGAAAGAGGGACTTGCCCGGAATACCATTGAAAGCATCGACAACTCAGATCTCTTCAAATACTCACCTTACAAGGCCCTTACACCCGAACAGACAGACGGCATCATCATGATCATGAAGGCGCTGATCGATAAAAAAGCACGCAACGTGATCGTGGAGGGCGGAGCGGGCACCGGAAAAACCATCATGGCCGTATACCTCTTCAAACTGCTGCATACGGATCTGGAAAACCTCGATTTCAGGGACTTTGGCGAAAAATCTAATGAGATCCTCCAATTGGCCGGGCAGTTGAAAGATGCCTATCCCGATCCAAGAGTCGCACTTGTCGTACCCATGGCCTCATTCCGGCAGACGCTGGGAAAGGTCTTCAAGCATATCAAAGGACTGAATGCAAAAATGGTGATCGGTCCGGCAGAACTCGCCGAAAATAAATATGATATCCTTTTTGTCGATGAATCACATCGGCTCCGGAAGAGGCTGAACCTCGGTGCCTATTACGGGAACTTCGACAAGGTGAATGCAAAAATCGGCCTGGGCAAGGACAAGGGCAATGAATTGGATTGGGTCGTCAAACGATCAGACAAGCGCATACTCTTCTATGACAAAGCGCAATCCATCAAGCCATCTGATGTGGATCAGTCAGACTTCGACAGGATGAAGGCGATGGCACAGACCGTCAC
>JBIKIB010000413.1:0-3431 GCA_044361845.1 Chitinophagaceae bacterium
GGAATATATGAAATGGGATAAACCTCTGCCCATGGCACTTATCACCATCATTGGTGCCGATGAGGCAAGGATCTATGTGATCAACAATGCCGGAGCCACATTGCCTGTGCGGGATGCGGTTGACCGACGAGTGGTCGAGCAGGTGAGGACTGGGAAGATCAGTGTGGACCCTCATGTCAAACTTCCGGAGGACCAGTTCAAATATCGACGCATGCCGATCGATTCTTACCGGATAGGCATCATCACCGACCCGTCGCAGGTCGGCGGCTATCCGGAATATAAAGGTACATCTTACGCAGACCGTGATGGAGATGGGATGCCCGATGCATACGAACTCAAGAATCAATTCAACCCCGGGGATCCCACTGACGCAGTGAAGATCTCCGGGAACGGGTATTCCCACATCGAAAACTACCTCAATAGTGTGGTGGATGTGCGGAATGTTCGTCCGGAAGCAAAGAAAAAGAGCTGAGATTCGGCTTAACTTCAGTGGTAACTGTCGGTCAATGATTTTCTTTTGAGGATATATTTTTCATATCACTTGCTTTTCTGCGTATGGCTATGGGGCATTCCGTATCAGACCATCCATGCCCAAAAACCCGCAAAACCCCAGTTGCCTGTGTCATTGGACAAAGGAAAACTGGTCTATTCCCCGGATCCACAGGGCAATCGTATTCCTGATTTTTCATATTGCGGTTATATGGCATCGGAGCAGGAGATCCCCATGGTGGAGGCCAGGGTATTCGTAGCTGCAAGGCAGGGTGATGCCACTGCCCGCATACAGGCGGCCATCGACTTTGTGGGCAAGCTGCCAGTGGATGAAAATGGGTTCAGGGGTGCAGTGCTTTTAGGCCCGGGCAAGCATGTCGTGCTTGGGCAGATCAGGCTCGACATATCAGGGGTGGTGCTGCGCGGGAGCGGGATCGGTCTGAAAGGGACTGAATTATTGGGTGCGGGAAAGGATCGTGAGACGCTTCTGCGCATCACCGGTAAGAATGACCGAAAGGAAAACCTTCGTTTGTCC
Source organism: Chitinophagaceae bacterium (assembly GCA_044361845.1). Taxonomy (GTDB): domain Bacteria; phylum Bacteroidota; class Bacteroidia; order Chitinophagales; family Chitinophagaceae; genus Pollutibacter. The sequence continues at coordinate 1,025 of JBIKIB010000413.1, forward strand.
GTTACCGATAGTTATGTTCCTGTCAATGCCCGCATCTTTCAAGTGACGGATGGATCGTCGTTGCTGCCGGGCGATCAAGTGTTCATCGGCCGGCCTTCGTCGAAGGAATGGATAGAAGCCCTCGGTACCGCCCATTTCGGCGGTGGCATCACTTCGCTGGGATGGAAGCCCGGAGAACGGGATCTGTACTTTGACAGGAAGGTCGTTGCCGTGGACGGAAACCGCATCACCATTGACGCTCCCATCACAACTGCGCTTGATATAACTTACGGTGGTGGATACCTTATTCGTCATGACTGGCCCGGAAGGATCTTTCGTACGGGTATCGAGAACATGACCTTGACTTCTGCATATGATGTTTCGCTTCCGAAAGATGAGGACCACCGGTGGATGGCCATCACGATCGAGCATGCACAGGATGTCTGGATCCGGCAGGTATCGTTCCGGCATTTCGCGGGTTCTGCGGTCATGGTCCTGCATACCGCGAAGCGCGTGACCGTGGAGGACTGCATCTCACAGGATCCCGTATCGGAGATCGGTGGGGAGCGGCGCAATAGTTTTTTCACCGAGGGACAACAGGTATTATTCCAGCGATGCATCGCATACGATGGCAATCATGATTTTGCCACTGGTCACTGCAATGCCGGCCCGGTGGCTTTCGTGCAGTGTGAGTCGGTGCTCCCGCATCAATTCAGCGGTGCCATCGGCAGCTGGTCATCCGGGATACTTTTCGACATGGTGCATATCGACGGCCAGGCACTGCGCTTTGGAAATCGTGGTCAGGATGGCAACGGAGTCGGGTGGGCGGCTGCCAATAGTCTTTTCTGGAACTGCAGTGCCGCGCGCATCGACTGTTATCGTCCTCCGACAGCACAAAATTGGGCATTCGGCAGCTGGAGCCAGTTTGCCGGGGATGGTCACTGGGCCGAGTCGAATAACACCATCCATCCGGGAAGCTTTTTCTATGCGCAACTTTCAGAGCGCCTCGGGAAGCAGATGGATGGCCGTGCCCAACTGCTCAGGATCGGTACGGACGCCAGCAGCAGTCCGACTGTTCCGGTGGCATTGGCACTCACAAAAGAGGCGTCTGAAGCAAGGCCGACATTGAAGGACTGGATCTTGGCCGCGGCAGTCCGGCATCCGCTGCCGGTGAAGACTTCAGGCCTGCCATCCATTGATGATATCGGTTATGCTACACCGTTAGCTCCTGTCAAGGCTCCTCAACTGAAGATGATGAATGGTCTGATCCTGCGCGGAGGGGAGTTGCAGGCCGGCCGGAGGATGGATATCCCATGGTGGTCGGGCGGTATCCACGGAAAGGATCTGTTGCAGGCAAAGCCGGCCATCACGCGTTTCGTGCCCGGAAGAACCGGTAGCGGTCTTACGGATGATCTTCAGGTTTTGGCAGCAGGCATGAAGGCATCCAATACGATCGGGATCGAGCAGCATCATGGACTTTGGTACGATCGCAGAAGGGATGATCATCAAAGGGTACGCAGGATGGACGGAGATGTATGGGCACCTTTCTATGAGATGCCATTTGCCCGATCAGGTCAGGGTATTGCTTGGGACGGGCTAAGTAAATACGATCTGACCCGATACAATCACTGGTACTGGAACCGCATGCGTCGTTTCGCTGATCTCGCCGATCAGGAGGGGCTGTTGCTCGTTCATAAACATTATTTCCAGCATAATATCATCGAAGCCGGTGCACACTTCGCAGATTTCCCGTGGCGTACAGCGAATAACATCAATGCCGTCGGCTTCCCGGAGCCGGTGCATTATGCGGGTGATAAACGAGTCTTCATGGCCGGACAATTTTATGATACCACCGATGTGGTCAGGCGGAAGATCCATCAAAAATACATCTGGCAATGCCTGGATAATGTCAAGTCAAACACCGGAGTGATCCACCTCATTGGGGAGGAGTTCACAGGTCCCTTGCATTTTGTGCAGTTCTGGATCGATGCCGTTCGGTCGTGGGAATCCAAAAACCGCCAAGCACAACTTATCGGGCTCAGTACCACCAAGGAGGTGCAGGATGCGATACTTGCCGATCCTGTCAGGGGTGGGATTGTTGACATCATAGATATCCGGTACTGGCATTATCAGCAGGATGGTGCACCATACGCGCCCCAGGGAGGCCAGCACCTGGCACCAAGGCAGCATGCTCGTTTGCTCAAACCGAGGCGGAGTTCCTTTGCGCAAGTACACCGTGCCGTCAGCGAATACCGGTTGCGATATCCGGGGAAGGCGGTAATCTATTCAGCAGATAGTGATGTGAGTTCCGGCTGGGCGGTCCTCCTTGGTGGCGGTTCTCTACCGGTTTTGCCTGCCACGACAGACAAAACCCTTTTATCCGCCGTCGCAACCCTGCGGCCTGATACGATCGTCAGTAGATTCGCCT
>JBIKIB010000087.1:0-11387 GCA_044361845.1 Chitinophagaceae bacterium
ATCTACGGTCGTAACTGCCAAACCCACATCCCCGGCCATCTCTGCGATCCTAAGTTCTTACTATAGCGTAAAAGATGCACTTGTGGAAGCCGATAGCACTAGTGCAGATCTTGCAGCCAAACAATTTCTTGAAAGCATCAAAAGTATTGATCTGAACATCCTTGCGCCCGACAGTTCGACAAACGCCAGTGTGCGGTCCCTTTCAGATGACCTGTCCGCACATACATCTCAATTTTTGTCTGCCAGCACCCTCACGCAAAAAAGAAGAGCCTTCAGCCTGATCAGTGTGCAAATGCTTCCGTTTCTCATGCAGGTGGATTATAAAGAATCCTCTGTTTATCAGCAGGTCTGCCCCATGGCTTTCAATGATACGGAAGAGGCCTCCTGGCTGAGCAGTTCACCCGAGATCATGAATCCATACCTCGGAAAAAAACACCCCAAATACGCCGCCGGAATGCTGCATTGCGGAGAACTGACTGATTCGATCGCGGTGAAACCCTGATGCACATCCTTTTCTTGTGAACTTTACTTCCGGGTATTTGTTCAATGCTCACCTCATGAAGAAAATCCTGTTGTTCCTCTGCTTGTCTTCTCTGACGCTGGCGTCAACCGCCCAGATCCGTCATACCCTTAGTGGTTTCGTGCGTGACTCACTCAGCAAGGAATCCCTGATTGGCGCTTCAGTGACCGTAAAAGGCCAGCTGAAGGGCGTCAACAGCAATCCCTACGGATTTTTTTCACTTACGCTGCCTGAAGGGAATCATACGCTCGTTGCGACTTTCATAGGATATGCTCCGCAGGAGATCAACCTGACCATCAGAAGCGATCAAAAGGTCAATATTTCCCTCATGCCCGCGTCAAGCCTGGCACAGGAGATCGTGATCAGGTCAAGAAAAAGGGATGCGAATGTCTCCAATGTTCAAATGGGACAGATAGACTTATCCATCAATAAGATCAAATCGCTTCCGGTCATCTTCGGAGAGGTCGATCCGTTAAAAACACTGCAGCTGATGCCGGGTGTCACGAATTCCGGAGAAGGGAACAGTGGTATTTATGTCCGTGGCGGTGGTCCGGATCAAAACCTCATCATGCTGGATGACGCCGTGGTCTATAATTCAGGACATCTTTTCGGGTTCTTCTCGATCTTCAATGGTGATGCCATAAAAAATACAACGCTCATTAAAGGGGGAATGCCGGCACAGTATGGCGGACGTCTTTCTTCGGTCCTCGATATCAGCATGAAGGATGGGAATATGAGTGATTTTCAGATGGAAGGTGGAATTGGTACGATCGCTTCAAGATTTTCCGTTCAGGGACCCCTCCTCAAGGACAAAGCATCATTCATTGTTTCAGGCAGGAGGACTTATATTGATTTTCTGGCGAAACCATTCATCAGTAAAAAAAGCCAGTTCTACGGATCAGGCTATTTTTTTTATGACATGAACGCTAAGGTGAATTACCGATTCTCCGAAAAGGACAGACTCTATCTGAGCGGGTATTTTGGTCGCGATGTTTTTGATTTCGTCAACACCCAGCGTTCCTTCGATATTCAGATCCCGTGGGGTAACGCAACGATGACGGCACGTTGGAATCATGTCTTCAACCCAAAACTTTTTTCCAACACCACGCTCGTTTACAACGATTATAAGTTCGACTTCAGCGCACTACAAAATGATTTCCAGCTTCGGCTACAGAGTGGTATCAGGGATATGAATATAAAAACCGATTTCGATTATTATCCGGCCAACGATCATAAATTGAAATTCGGAGGTCAATATACCTTTCATCGTTTCACGCCATCTGTGGTGTCAGGAAAGCAGGACACCACAGTCTTCGCACCTAACAACGCACAGCTTAAATACGCGAATGAAGGGGCTTTCTATCTGCAGGATGAGTGGGATCCATGGCCGAAGCTGAAGATCAATTCGGGCATACGCTTCAGCGCATTTCAGCAGGTAGGTCCGTACAAGAAATTCGAACAGGACGAAAATGGAAACAAGCTCGACAGTACGGTCTACGGCAACATGGAACCCGTGAAATCCTATGGAGGCTTCGAGCCGCGTTTATCGGCCCGATACACGTTGAATGATGTATCATCACTCAAATCATCCATCTCTAGAAATCTACAGTACATCCACCTCGTGAGCAATGCCGGTACTACATTACCTACAGATATATGGGTGCCCAGTACCTACAGGGTCAAGCCTCAGATAAGTTGGCAGTACGCATTGGGATACTACAGGAACTTCAATGATAATGCGTATGAGACATCGGTGGAGATCTACTACAAATCGATGGCCAATCAGATCGAATATCGGGAAGGGTACACACCGTCGACAAGAGACACTGAAGAGGAATTTGTGTTCGGTAAAGGATGGAGCTATGGAGCGGAGTTCTTCATCAACAAAACCAAAGGCAGGTTCACGGGTTGGATCGGCTATACCCTGGCATGGACATGGCGCAGGTTTGAGCAACTCAATGGTGGCGACAGATTCCCTGCAAAATATGATCGAAGGCACGACCTATCCGTGGTGGGCATGTATGACCTGAATCGTAAATGGAAATTTTCCGGTGTCTTCGTCTATTCGACAGGGAACGCGATAACCTTGCCCGAACGTTTTTATATCATGGAGGGAGTACTTACCCAGGAATACAGCGATATAAACCAGTACCGCCTGAAACCATATCACCGCATCGACCTGTCAGCCACTTATACCCCTCAACGGGCGAAAAAGAAGAAGCTAAAAGGCAGTTGGGTATTCAGCATCTACAATACTTACAGCAGACTGAATCCGTATTTCCTTTATTTCGACCAGACAGGCAGCCCATACGACGGTACCCTGAAAGTCCAGGCCCGCCAGGTATCTTTATTTCCGATCATCCCTTCCGTCACCTGGAACTTCAAGTTCTGAGCGTTAGGGCTTTTTCAATTTGAATCGCACGGCACCGTTGCTTTGCTCGGTGGATGTGATGTTCACTTCATAGCGTTTATCCCTGACCGTTACGATCATGAGTGCGGTATTTGGCGGAATTGAACCCATGTTTTCGGCAAACATCACCAGCTCATTGTCTTCCTTGTTTGGGTCGATATTCAGTTCGATGGAGATCGGAATCGTTGACAATCGCTTGCGGGAAACCATCAGGCGGTCGTTGAAGAAAAGTGATACCGTATCTCCATCCACTTGTCCATTGTCATATAGTTCCACGGTGAAGTTCGGTTCATCGACTTCAATCAGCTGTATCAATTTTTTTGAGCGTTGATCTATTTTATTGTTTGCAGAAGCCGTCGTTGATTCCGGCTGGTTCATCGGCTTGAAATTATTCGCAGGTTTTAACGGGTTATCGGCTTTCTGCACTGCTACATCTTGTGGGGTTTTCGCTGATCCGGTAGCGGAAGGCGTTTGTGTTTTCAGCGGAGTGGCGGTCTGCGGCCCCTTCTCCGTCAGGTCCGGCGCCTGTGTGCCTACGTATCTTTTTTCAGTGGGCGACGGAGCCGGTTTTGTTGTCGCGGGCTTGGAAGCAGCCGATGGAGATGCCGGTTTTTGTTTTTGTTGGGCGATGGATGGTGTTGGAGTTGTCGGAGTGACCCGTACCAGCGCTTTTCTTTCCAATGTCGTCTGTCCACCTTGCGGAGGCTCGTTGATGCTGGCCGGTTTCCATTTCCCCTCTAGCACTTCCCGAGCGCCTTGTTTGAGGAATGTAAGCGTGTGCGTTTGGAAAAGATCCTTGAAATCTGGCGGGGTATTTGACTTCACCTTTTCCACTTCACTGACGACGATGGATTTGCTGCCCTTATCGAAATTGCCCTTCAACTTGCAAATGACGTAGTGTCTTTTGCCGGAAATGATGAAATAGGTGTAAGAGTACCCATCCACTTTACTGCCGTTCACATTCAAATCCATCACGTATTCGGTCTTCCCGCCCCAGGTATTCCCGGTGGTGATGAAACCACCCGTCCATTGTCCACTGAGGTTCTGCGCATGAACCCGGGTCAATAAAACAGAGGCAAAAAGGAGTAGTATGTAACGAAGTGGAATTGTTTTCATCTGTCACTATGCTTTGAAAAGTATGCAAAAAAGTTTTGATGTCGTTGGTGCAAAGATACTTCTGATGTCAGAATTTGGTGTGATTCATCGGCGGTAGCGTTTATACTTTTTTGCATTGTTGCATATGAAAAGAGACAATCTGCAGCCTGCGCAATATTATCCTGAATTGTCGTGCAGCCTACCCAATAGTTCGTTAAATTTGCATTCCATCGTGTATTTCGTGTCTGCAGGCTGACTGCACCTGAAGTACTACGTAAAATATTTTCTTATATGATCAAGATCACTTTCCCTGACGGAGCGGTCAGGGAATACCAGGAGGGTAGTTCTGCGATGGACATCGCAAGATCGATATCTGAAGGACTCGCCAGAAAAATCCTTGCTGCCAGTGTGAACGGGAATGTGTGGGATGCATCCCGCCCGATTCATGAAGATGCAACGCTCAAACTACTCACATGGGATGATACGGATGGAAAGACCACGTTTTGGCATTCATCCGCTCACCTCATGGCAGAGGCTGTGGAATCAATGTTCCCTGGCGTGAAATTTTGGGTCGGACCATCTGTGGAACGTGGGTTTTATTACGATATGGATCTTGGCGATAAGCATATTACAGAAGAAGATCTGAAGTCACTTGAGCTCAAGATGACGGAATTATCGAAACAGTCAAATCCATATCAGCGAAAAGAGATTTCAAAATCTGATGCTTTGGGTTATTTCTCTGAAAAAGGGGATGAATACAAACTCGATCTGCTTCAGGGGTTACAGGATGGGGAGATTACTTTTTACACACAGGGGTCTTTCACCGACTTGTGTCGTGGCCCACACATACCACATACCGGCCTTATCAAGGCCATCAAGTTGACAAGCATTGCAGGTGCTTATTGGAAGGGGGATGAAAAGAACAAGCAGCTCACCAGGGTCTATGGCGTCACATTTCCGAACCTGAAAGAGCTTGACGAGCATTTGCTGATGCTGGAGGAAGCAAAAAAACGTGACCACCGGAAACTTGGAAAAGAATTAGGGATTTTCACATTCGACGATGATATCGGGCCTGGACTCCCATTATGGATGCCGAACGGCACCATTGTGATCGAAGAGTTGGAGAAGCTCGCAAAAGAAACCGAACTGGATGCAGGATACAAGCGTGTCGTCACGCCTCATATTGCCAAAGAGAGTCTATACCTCACCAGCGGGCATCTTCCATACTATGCGGAAAGCATGTACCCGCCCATGGAGCTGGAAGGTGTGAAGTATTACCTCAAGGCGATGAATTGTCCGCACCATCACAAAATTTTTGATGCTGAACCCAAAAGCTACAAGGACCTTCCATATCGCTTGGCGGAATACGGTACTTGTTATCGTTATGAGCAGAGTGGTGAGTTGTTCGGTCTGATGCGGGTAAGATGCCTGCATATGAACGATGCCCATATTTATTGCAGCCGTGAGCAGTTCGCGGACGAATTCAGGGCGGTGAATGATATGTATCTCAAGTATTTTAAGATCTTCGGCATTGAAAAATATGTCATGAGGCTTAGCCTGCACGACCCTTCCAAACTTGGAAAGAAATACATCGACGAGCCTGAATTATGGCTGGAGACCGAGGCCATGGTCAGAGAGGTCCTTAAGGAATCAAACATCCCGTATGTGGAAGTCCAGGATGAAGGTGCTTTTTATGGCCCCAAAATCGACGTACAGATCTGGAGTACCATCGGACGCGAGTTCACACTGGCCACCAATCAGGTTGATTTCGCCCAGGGACGCCGCTTCAAACTATCTTATACGAACAAGGACAATCAATCCGAGGTTCCGCTGATCATACACCGCGCACCGCTCGGCACACATGAGCGTTTCATCGGGTTTCTGCTGGAACACTATGCCGGAAAGTTTCCGCTATGGCTGGCACCTATTCAAGTAAAAATCCTGCCGATCAGTGATAAGTTCATGGACCACGCAAGATATGTGCTTTCAGAACTGAAAAAATCGGATATTCGCGCGGAGATCGATGACCGAAACGAAAAGATAGGGAAGAAGATACGGGATACCGAACTAATGAAAATTCCTTATATGTTCGTGATCGGCGAGAAAGAAGTCGCATCACTTGCGGTATCGGTCAGGAAACAAGGAAAAGGAGACGCGGGAATGATGCCGCTATCGGAAATTTTGTTTAATTTAAAGGCCGAAAAGGAAAATCGTCAGTAACAAGAAAAAAAATAAAACACATACCATTCAGCCAGACCATCGACTGGCACCAATGGAACCCTGATTATGGCTCTACCCAAAAAAACAATCATCAAAGCCGGCCCCGGCGGATTCAGAGGAAGATTTGTCCCGCGCAAGGAACCCGAACACCGAATCAACAACTACATCAGAGTGCCTCAGGTGAGGTTGGTGGGCGACAATGTCGAAATTGGAGTATATCCCACTTCCGAAGCCCTTAAGATCGCACAACAGTTGCAATTGGATCTGGTGGAGATTTCTCCACAGGCGGATCCTCCTGTGTGTAAAGTAGTGGACTACAACAAGTTCCTCTACGACAAGAAACGCAAGGAAAAGGAGATGAAGGCCAAGAGCAAGTCTGCGGAGCTCAAAGAGATCCGGTTCACGCCGGGAACGGATGACCATGACTTCGACTTCAAAGCCCGTCATGCGGAAAAATTCCTGCAGGATGGCAACAAAGTCAAGGCTTATGTACAGTTCAAGGGACGGGCCATCATGTTCAAGGAAAGAGGAGAACTCGTCTTGCTGAAATTCGCCGAGCGACTTGCTGAAGTTGGCCAGGTGGAGGGTTTACCGAAACTGGAAGGCAAAAGGATGCTGATGGTGATCGCACCGAAGACCAGCAAGAAAAAATCAAGTAATAAAGATCATTCAGATTGATTCATATCTATTTCGACGCAATACCTGAAAGGGCCACATTTATGCGGCCCTTTTTTTATGCGATGATAGATGGATCAAATCTCCTTACGCCGCCATCTTCCGCTGCGCATATAGAGGTATGACATGGAGAACATCGAGAGCCAGTAGAGCCATTCAGACATCCATCCCCAGGTGATCGAAAGGTTGAATTTTGCCAGTACGAGCCATACATACAGGCAATAGCCGGTGATGGTGATGGCCTCTATGGCCAGGTTCACTGCAGTATTTCCAGTGCCGGTGACGGCGCTGAGCCAGATGGTCGAAAAGCTCATCATGATCATTGCCACGGAAACCACCCTGATGACCGGGACGCCCTGAGTGATGAATGCCGGATCATCCTGTATCATACGTAAAAACGACTCCGGGAATAACTGTAGGGGAATCGAAAGCATCAGAGAGAAGGCAAGGCTCAACCGCAAAATCTTACTGATCAACGGCATAACGAGATCCCGTTTGTCCTGTCCGATGAAATTACTGACCATCGTATTCGTCGTGGAGGCGAAACTCCAGATGAAAACCCCAAGGAATCCAATGATGATCCGCATGAACTGGCTGATGTCAAGGGCCACCCGACCATGATGTGATACCAGAATGAAGAAGAACTCCCAGCTGATGATGCTGATGGCATATTGGACGATCAGCGGGGATGACTGGGTGAGGAGTAGTTTTAATTCCACCCACTTCAAACGCATATCGCTGAACAGATTGAACCTGGCTGACAGTCCTTTTTGTTTGATGATGAAAAATACCGCCAGCATGCCGATGGCTTCTGCGGTAATGCTGGCATAAGCTGCACCATTGAACCCTAGTGCCGGGAACCCCCAATGACCGAAGATCAGACAATAATCCAGGACCACGTTCGCGATCGTCTCAGCAAGCGTGCCCCAGATCAGCAGGCGACTCTGGTTTGTACCGACCAACAGTCCATTTCGCATCTGATATAAATACAGGAAGGGCAGTCCCCAGATGCGGATCTGCAGAAAAGAAAGTGATTGCTTGTAAAGCCCGGGGTCGACACTATTGCGCAGGATCACGGGAGCAAAGACATAGGTTACAATGATGCCGAACGCAGCAATGAAGAAACTCAAGTACATACTTTGAACCGAGAGTGACCCTATCTCTTCCAGGCGGTCCTGACCAGCCCTTCGGGAAATTAATGCCTGCAGTCCATTGTTCAGGCCATATCCGATCGCGGCAAAGATCAGATAATACACGCCTGTGATGCCTGCTGCGCCTAGATAACCGGTCCCTAAACGCGATAGGAAAAGACTATTGACCAGATAATTGAACTGAGGTACCAGGAGTGCAAAAGAAATGGGAAGGGCCAACGAAAGGATCTGCCTGTTGGTGGCAGCGAGCCTTAGGGTGCCTGTTTTATCAGAAGTCGACATAAGAGCATGCAAACCTACAACAATAAGCGTGACGCTTTTTCCATGTTCGGGCAAATAATTGTAATTTGCCATAAGTATACCATGCCAAAACCATCTTTCAGGATACTGCTGACCGATTATTTGCATCCCGACCCGAACGCGATGCGCCTTTGCATTGACGCAGGTTTATCTCATTTCAGCCTTGCGCTTTTCAGAAAGGCAGAGAAAAAGGTCGTGGGTTTCGAGTTTTATCCCGTCAACCAACGTTCCATCCAGACCGACGTACTGGATATTCTGAATGATAGTCCGCTGATGAGTCTTCCTTTCAGTGACGTTTCGATCACTTACAATACGAGTGACTCCGTGCTGATACCGGAACGGTTCGATGACAAAACCGTTTCAAAAGATATGCTGAACCTGATCCATGGCGATCTCCCGACCGGCATGATCATGCATGAACAGACGGGTATGAAAGGGATCAGCAATCATTTCCGCGTACCCTCCTGGCTGCATACCGATTTGGTCTCCCGTTTCAGGGATGTCACATATAGCCATGTCTACTCCGCCATGCTCCGGATCATGGTCGCCAGAAAAGAGGAATGGTCGGCCACCTGCATGCATGTATGGTTCTATCCGGGTCATGTCATCGTATATCTGCAAAAGAATGGTGCACTTCAACTCATGCAATCTTTCGTTTATGAAGTACCGGAAGACGTCTCTTATGCATTGTTGAACATCAGTGAACAGTTCGGGCTTGATTGTCTTGACCTGCCATTGGTCGCGAGTGGATTTCTCGAAAAGGATTCCATTTTATACGTCGAACTCATGAAGTATTTTCTGGTGGTGGAATCCGACAATGGAAGTGGTTTCTTCTCTACCGATGCAGCCTTTTCAGGATATCCTGACCACTTTTTCACACCTGCTTTCTCCCTTTGTATATGCGGATAATCAGCGGAACACTCGGTGGACGCCGTATCAATCCCCCTGCACATATGCCACATACCCGCCCGACGACCGATGTGGCCAAGGAGGCATTATTCAATATCATTGGAAACAATCTTGATCTGGAAGGTTTTCACGCACTGGACCTTTTTGGCGGTACAGGAAGCATAAGCTATGAGCTTGTGAGCAGGGGCGTTGCGGATGTTGTGACCATCGAAAAGGATCCTCAGATGCAAGCTTTCATCCTGCGAACGGTGGAAACGCTCAAGATCACTAACATGCAGGTATTGAAACAGGATGTCTTTCGATTCCTGCAGCATACCAATGATGCATTCGACCTGATATTCGCAGGACCGCCCTACGCCCTCACCACCATCGACCAGTTGCCGGATATCATCCATGAACGCAAACTGCTGGCACCCGGCGGATGGTTCATCCTTGAACACACCCCTCGTAATAATTACGCTGACCGTCAGGATTTTCACGCTGAACGTAAATACGGGACTACGATTTTTTCCATTTTCATCCGGCCGGAAACAGCGTGATCTCATCCTGCCATGAAAATCTCTTTGCTAACTTCATGTACCTTTGACTTTGCAAGAGACCGGCGCATATGCTCAAAAAAGACATCAGAAAAAAATACATAGGAAAAAGACAATCACTGACTCAGCTGGATTTTGAAAAGCTGAATGATCTCCTGTTCATCCGTTTCCAGCAGACAGAGCTTCCTTTCATTGACGTCCTGCACAGATACCTGCCCGCTGCCGGACATAAGGAGCCGGAGACGGCTACCATCGCTGCCTGGCTCGCACACAACAATCCCGGTATGATCGAAGTCATCCCCAGAGCGGATGTCTCCGGGAATGGTCTGCTGAGTTTCGTGTATGACGAAAATACCGTTCTGGAAACCAGCGTTTGGGGAATACCGGAACCCGCAGGAGGAGAATCGATCGATGCTTCAATGATCGACCTTGTCCTTGTACCTTTACTCGCTTTCGACGTTCGCGGTTACCGGGTCGGATTTGGAAAAGGCTTTTATGATCGTTTCCTTGCGACCTGCAGGAACGACTGCATCAGGATTGGACTTTCATTTTTCGGACCGGCGGATAACATTATTGATGTTAATGAATTCGATATTCCACTGAACCTTTGCATAACCCCGGAGCGGATCCATGAATTTACATAAACTCTTTTTTCGCTCATTCCGGATCCTGTTATTTCCCATTTCCCTGCTATATGGGTTGGGCGTTGTCTTTCGAAACGTGCTGTACGACACCGGCTTGCTGAAATCTGCATCCTTCCAGATCCCTGTCATATGTGTGGGTAATCTATCCATTGGCGGAACCGGCAAGTCGCCCATGGTCGAATACCTTTGCAGGCGCCTCAAGGATGGCCATCACCCCGCGATCCTGAGCCGGGGATATAAACGCCGCACAAGGGGCTATCTGCTTGCCGGTGCGCAGACCACCGCCGTTGAGATAGGGGACGAACCCATGCAATTCCACATCAAATTTCCGGATATCACCGTAGCTGTAGGTGAGAGTAGGACGGAGGCCGTACCTCGTTTGCTTTTCGACAGACCGGAGACGGATCTGATCATCCTTGACGATGCTTTCCAGCACAGGGCAATTCATCCCGGACTGAATATTGTACTGACAGACTGTCATAACCTGTACACACGGGATTTCTTCCTACCGACAGGTGACTTACGGGATCAAAGAAGCAGTGCCAGAAGGGCTGATGCCATCGTGGTGACAAAATGTGATCCGGAGATGAACATCAGGGAAGCCGAAGATATCCGAAGGGAACTGAAGCTCGCCGAACATCAAAGACTCTTCTTCACCTCCATTCGGTATGGGATTCCGTTTCATATTGGGAAGGGGCATCAATATTTGCTTGACAGGGACACCGAAGTGCTGCTTGTGTGCGGGATCGCCAATCCGGAGCCGTTGACATCATATCTTGGCACGAAAGTGGCGTCTTGCGCAGCGATCTATTTCCGGGACCATCACATCTTCACCATGGATGACATCCATGAGATACGGGAGAGATTTGAATCCATGCGTGCGGGCCGGAAGATCATCCTGACCACGGAAAAGGATTCCGTAAGGCT
>JBIKIB010000088.1:0-11367 GCA_044361845.1 Chitinophagaceae bacterium
CGCAGTGCGAATGTGGTTGCAGGTGAGGCCGGCGGTATCACACAACACATAGGCGCCTATCAGGTTGACCTTGCCAGTGGCAAGTCGATCACCTTCCTAGACACACCCGGTCACGAGGCCTTCACAGCGATGCGTGCCCGTGGTGCAAAAGTGACGGATATCGCTGTCATCGTGGTGGCAGCGGATGATGCGGTCATGCCTCAAACGCGGGAAGCCATCAGCCATGCACAGGCTGCGGGTGTCCCCATGATATTTGCGGTGAACAAGATCGATAAGGACGGAGCCAATCCACAAAAAATCTACGAACAGCTCTCTGGTATGAATATCCTCGTAGAAGAATGGGGTGGGAAATTCCAGAGTCAGGAGATATCTGCCAAACAGGGACTCAACGTCGATAAATTACTGGAAAAAATCCTTCTGGAAGCTGAAATGCTTGACCTTAAAGCCAACCCTGACAGGGAAGCAAATGGTACAGTTGTGGAAGCCACGCTCGATAAAGGCCGCGGTTATGTGGCCACCGTGCTGGTGCAGAATGGAACCCTGAACATCGGTGACCTGGTCGTGAGTGGTCAGCACTTCGGTCGTGTGAAGGCCATGGTCAATGAGCGAAACAAACGCGAAGAAGTTGCCCCTCCTTCCACCCCTGTACTCATCCTCGGCCTCAATGGTGCTCCACAAGCAGGTGAGAAGTTCAAAGTATATGAAGACGAGTCTGAAGCAAAAGAGGTTGCCAATCGACGCGCCCAGATCCTAAGGGAACAGGGTATGCGTACGAAGAAACATATCACCCTCGACGAGATCGGACGTCGACTTGCACTAGGGAACTTCAAAGAACTCAACATCATCATCAAGGGTGATGTGGATGGATCCGTAGAAGCACTGAGCGATTCGTTGCAGAAGCTCTCCACCGAGGAGATCGCCATACGGGTGGTGCATAAGGCTGTGGGCCAGATCACGGAAAGCGATGTGCTCCTCGCAACTGCATCGGATGCGATCATCCTTGGATTCAACGTACGTCCCTCACTGCAGGCCAATAAACTTGCGGAGACAGAAGGCGTTCAGATCAAGCTCTATTCCATCATCTATAACGCGATCGAAGAGATCAAGAGTGCGATGGAAGGCATGCTGGAACCAAAGATCCAGGAGAAGATCGTGGCCAATGTGGAAGTGCGCGAAGTGTATAAGTTCGATAAAGCCACCGTGGCAGGTTGTTACGTCCTCGAAGGAAAAATCAGCCGGAACAACAAAATACGGATCATCCGCGACGGTATTGTCGAATTCCCAAGAGGCGAAGGCAGGGCTGCAGAGTTGGGAAGCTTGAAACGATACAAGGATGATGTGAAGGAAGTAGCGTCAAATATGGAATGTGGTCTTACCATCAAGAACTTCGATGACATCAGAGTGGGAGACGTGATAGAGGCATTCGAAGAAGAAGAAGTAAAGCGTACGCTCTAACCCTTTTGCATCCGTTCATCGACGGGTATGATGCGGATTGGAGAAGTTTAAGAAAACATTAGGTCTGAAGCTTTTGCTGAGGAAAGCCGGTAAACGGATATTTACGTATGAAAAAAGCTTTGCTGTTCATGAGCATGCTGTTGGGAACCATGTTCGCACAATCCCAGACAGCCAGGGTGCTCGCTGACAAGATCGCCGGCATCGTCGGGGATAAGATCGTCCTGCGTTCAGAGATCATCAATTACATTGATGACATAAAACGTCAGGGTGGGGAAGTTCCACCGGATGCAGAATGCTACCTGCTGGAGAAGATGATGGCTGATAAAGCCCTCATCCTGCAGGCAGAAAAAGACTCACTTCCGGTTTCCGATGAAGAAATCGAGGCGGAACTCGACCAGCGTATCCGGTATTTCATCATGCAATACGGTGGTAAAGAAGCGTTTGAGCAAATCGCAGGTCGTACCATCTATCAGGTCAAAGAGGATTTCAGAAAATCGATCAAGGACGGAAGGCTCGCTACCGCCATGCGGAAAAGCATCGTGGAGAATATTAAGATCACGCCTACAGAAGTCAGGAATTATTTCGATGGCATCCCGAAAGACAGCCTGAGTTTCTATGAAATGGAACTCGTGGTGGGGCAGATCGTCATCTATCCGAAAGCCGGAAGGGAACTTGAGAAGTTTGCCCAGGATGAACTACTCGATTACAGAAAACAGATAGAATCCGGTCAGAAATCATTCGAAACAATGGCCCGACTCTATACCGAGGACCCCGGTAGTAAGCAGACCGGTGGTAGGTATGAGATCAATAAAAGTGAGAAGCAATGGGATCCAAGCTTCCGGAATGCAGCTTTCAGGCTTAAAGAAGGTCAGATATCTCCGGTGATCAAATCTAAATTCGGGTACCATATCATTCAAATGGTCAGTCGAAACGGAGATGATGCCGTCATCCGACATATCCTTCGTGTTCCCCAGATCACCGATGAAGACATCAGCCTGGCCCGTAATAAACTCGATAGCATACGCTCAAGGCTTATGACCGGTTCACTGTCTTTCGGAGAAGCAGTTGATAAATACAGTGAAGATGAGAACAGCAAGTTCACCGCCGGGATCATCAGTGGCCAGGGTGGATCTTATGTCACGATCGATGAACTTGACAAAGACCTTGTCAATGACCTCAATAAACTCAAGGTCGGAGAATATTCCGTTCCCCTCACGTTCAAGGATGAACGGGAAAAAACTGGAGTACGCATCGTGAATCTCAGGAGCAAGACCGAACCCCACAGGGAAAACCTGAAGGATGACTATAACAAGATCTCTATGCGCGCACTCGAAGAAAAGAAGGCGAAGACTGTAGAGAAATGGTTCGTCAACAAACTCCCTACCTATTACATCATGGTTGACAAGGAGTTCCAGGATTGCCAAGGCATCAGGAAGTCGTTTGGTACCATGGTCAAGAAATAACGGTCCCTGACAGTAATATTGTAACGGTTCCTTGGTGATCGATCATTACGCGTCACGATTACAAATTCCTGATTTACCTTTGTTTCAACATGAGTGATGCCATCCAGCACGAATGCGGAGTTGCTTACATCCGCCTGCGCAAGCCCTTTTCATACTACCAGCAAAAGAAACACTCCGCCTTATACGGCCTCAACAAGCTTTATCTCCTCATGGAGAAACAGCACAATCGTGGTCAGGATGGCGCAGGTTTCGCTACGGTCAAACTCAATACCGAACCGGGTTATCCCTTCATGCACAGGCTTCGGAGCAATGCGACCCAGTCAATCGCCGATCTTTTCGCCACCGTCGGCAAGGAGATCAAAGAACTGGAACGCCATCAACCGGATATCCTCAAGCATCCGGGATTACTCAAGGGACATTTCAATTATCTTGGTGAACTATTACTCGGTCATCTCCGCTATGGCACACAGGGTAAGAACAATGTTGAATTCTGCCATCCTTTCATCAAACGGGATACCATCCCCGCGAGAAACCTGGCCCTCGCAGGGAATTTCAATCTGGTCAATACGGATGAACTATTCGCCCTGGTCAATATTGACCCGGGTCAGTTTCAAAGTCAAAGCGACCTCGCCGCGATGATGGAAGTCGTACACCACTTCCAGGTGAAAGAGGATGAGATGAACCCCGGTAAACTCTCAGTCGCATCCATACTGAAAAAATCATTCAAGCTCTTCGATGGCGGCTATCATGTCGGTGGCCTGCTGGGTTCCGGCGATTCTTTCGTCATCCGGGATCCCCATGGGATAAGACCCTCCTACTACTATATCGATGATGAAGTGATCGTGGCAGCGTCAGAAAGGGCCGCCATCCGAACCAGTTTCAACGTCGGAGAGAACGAAGTCATGGAACTGATGCCGGGTCAGGCACTGATCGTGAAAAGTGACGGTGGATATAGCATCGAACAGATCCTGGAACCGCAACCCCGACGGGCTTGCAGCTTCGAACGAATATATTTTTCCAGGGGCAGTGATGAAAAAATCTACCAGGAACGCATCGCATTGGGCTATGGCCTGAGTACGGCCGTGCTGAACGCCATCGACAACGATCTCAAACACACGATATTCTCCTTCATCCCCAATACCGCAGAAGTTGCATTCTACGGCCTGCTGAAGGGTATGGAAGACTATCTGAATAAAGTCAAGATCCAGAAGATCATGGGCTGGAAAGGGGACTTCGATGAGGAAAAACTATCGGAGATGGTTAACCGAAAAATCCGGGTGGAGAAAGTCGCCATCAAGGATGTCAAAATGCGGACCTTCATCACAGAGGACTCCAATCGCTCAGAAATGGTGCAGCACGTGTACGATATCACTTATGGTACGGTCCAGAAAGATGTCGATTCGCTGGTGGTCATCGATGATTCCATCGTTCGTGGTACCACGCTGAAGGAAAGCATCGTGCGCATGCTGTCGAGACTATCCCCGAAGAAGATCATCATCCTCTCCTCCGCTCCGCAGATCCGATACCCCGACTGTTACGGGATAGATATGAGCAAACTCGGCGATTTCATTGCTTTCAAGGCGGTTATCGCACTGCTGAAGGAACATGGAAAGGAAAGCCTTCTCGATGAACTGTACGCCCGTTGTAAGGAGATGCAACGAAATAACCAGCTTCACACCGAAAATCTCGTCAGGCAGATCTATAAATCATTCACCACGGAGGATATCTCCGATATGATCGCAAAACTCATCACCCCCCCCGAAATAAGCCTTCCTGTTTCCGTCATCTTCCAAACCATTGAAGACCTGCATAAAGCCTGTCCTACCAATACAGGTGATTGGTATTTCACCGGTAATTATCCCACACCCGGCGGTAACAGGGTCGTCAATAAGGCTTTTATGAACTTCATGGAAGGGAAGGACGTCAGGGGATACTAAGGAGCGACCAGGATACCGGCATACATTTTGCCCGCGACTGAAAGTTTCCCAAATAGTACTAACACCTGTTAGTGATAATCGATAATTTTATGCCGTCAAAAATATGAATGATGGCCCGTTCTACTGCAAGAAAGGAAGGTTCCCGGAAGGATGCTATATCAGCTGCCGCGGCAAGGTTGTTCCGGCAGAAGGGTTTTCCCGCTACAGGCATGCGCGACCTTGCCGGAGATGTGGGCATGGAAGCCGCAAGCCTCTATAACCATATCCGCAGCAAATCTGAACTGCTGCAAGAGATCTGTTTCCGCATAGCCAATACCTTCACCACCCATTTGAAAGAAGTCGAAGCCGACACATCAAAGAACAGTTTCGAAAAACTGGAAGCGGTCGTTCGGTTTCATGTCCGTATCTGGATTGAAAGGATCGATGAGGTCCTTGTTGCCACCAATGAAAGTAAATACCTGGAGGAGCCCAGTCACGAGTCATTTTTGCATGAACGAAGGATTTATGTCCGCAGGTTGGAGAATATCATTGAGGAAGGGATCCGGGAAGGACAGATTCGCCATACTGAACCCTATGTCGTCGTACTGACACTGATGAGTGCCGTCAGGGGGATAGAATTCTGGCACCGGACCCGGAAAAATCTGACAGCATCCGCGTTGGAAGACCATATGGTTTCCATGCTCGTCGATGGGCTTAGAAAGTAAATGGCTATTTTCAAAACACAAACGGATGTCTATTCATTTTCATACGATACGGGTCAGCGATGTCAGAAAAGAAACGGATGAATGCGTATCAGTGGCATTTGATATTCCATCAACACTGAAAGAGGTTTTTTCTTTTCATCAGGGCCAGAATATTGTGGTCAAAGCTGTCATCGACGGGGAAGAAGTACGAAGGAATTACTCCATCTGCTGTAGTCCTTCAGACAATGAGTTGCGGATCGCAGTGAAGTTGGTTGAAGGAGGCAAGTTCTCCACATATGCCTGTCGCTCCCTTAAAAAAGGAGACTCCCTCGAACTGATGCCTCCGACCGGTAAGTTCTTCACTGAACTGGATTCTTTACATCAGAAAACCTATGTTGCTTTCGCAGCAGGCAGTGGGATCACGCCGATCTATTCGATCATTTGCACAACCCTTGAGACGGAACCACATAGCAAGTTCCTGCTGGTCTATGGCAATCGAAACAGGGGTGGTATCATTTTCAGGGAACAACTGGAAGCACTCAAGAACCGGTACATCGACCGTTTTCAGCTGATCCATGTCCTGAGCCGCGAACGCATGGATAGCACCTTACAGTCGGGCCGGATCGATGCCGAAAAATGCAGGATGATCAATGAGAAGATCATGCCGCTGGCTGATGTCGATGATTTTTTCATATGCGGACCGGAAGAGATGATCGGGAGTGTTCAACATACACTCCTTGGATTGGGCATTTCCCGTCAGATGATACACGTTGAACTATTTCATTCGGCAGGCGAAAAAAAAATAGATCAACAACTCTCATTGTCAAAACATACACCGCATGAGCCCCGGAGTGCAAAAGTGACGGTACGACTCGACGGGGTTACCACCACCTTCGCATTGGAGTTCGATGGTGACACGATCCTGAATGCAGCCATGAAACTCGGCATCGATGTGCCATATGCCTGCAAAGGAGGAATGTGTTGTACTTGTCGTGCAAAACTTGAATCCGGAGAAGTGGATATGGACCTGAATTATGCCCTGGAACACGACGAAGTGGAAGCCGGTTTCATCCTCACCTGCCAGAGTCATCCGCGAACAGAACAAGTCAGCGTGAATTACGATATCCGCTGATGACAGTCAAGAACTGAACGATTCGTACTAACAGTTGTTAGTAAAATAGATAACTTTACGGGTATGTTTCCAAAAAATGAAGCCATGGAGCATTTAGAAAATATATTTTACGGGAAGCTTGAACAAGAGGTCAAGATCGAACCCAGGGACTGGATGCCGGAAGCGTATCGGAAAACGCTTATCCGGCAGATCAGCCAGCATGCGCACAGCGAGATCGTGGGAATGCTTCCTGAAGGGAACTGGATCACAAGGGCGCCGACCCTGAAGAGAAAAGCCGTCTTACTGGCCAAGGCACAGGATGAGGCCGGTCATGGTTTGTACCTGTATGCTGCCGCAGAGACGCTGGGCGTAACGCGGGAATCCACCATCGACGACCTGCACAGCGGAAAGGCTAAATATTCCTCCATCTTCAACTATCCCACGCTCACCTGGGCGGATATCGGCGCGATCGGCTGGCTGGTGGATGGTGCTGCGATCATGAACCAGGTCATGCTTTGCCGGAATTCTTACGGACCCTATGCGCGTGCGATGGTGCGGATCTGTAAGGAAGAAAGCTTCCACCAGCGGCAGGGTTTCGAGTCCCTGCTGGTGCTGAGTCGCGGTTCAGCCGAACAGCGTGCCATGTGCCAGGATGCGATCGATAGATGGTGGTGGCCGGCACTGATGATGTTTGGTCCGAGGGATAGTGAATCAACCCATTCAGACCTGAGCATGAAGTGGAAGATCAAACGCATGAGCAACGATGAATTGCGCCAGCGATTCATAGACATGATCGCAGAACAGGTCAAGGTTCTGAACATGACGCTTCCGGATCCTGATCTCAAATGGAACGAAGAGCGTGGTCATTATGATTTCGGGGCGATAGACTGGAATGAATTCTGGCAGGTGGTGAATGGCCATGGCCCCTGTAACCGGGAAAGACTTGAGGCCCGTCGCAAGGCACACGAAGAAGGACGCTGGGTGCGCGAAGCGGCACTCGTACATGCAAATAAGAAATCAACGGTCAAGGCATCTGCTGCATAAAAACAAAAAATATGTCATTTCAATCACGGAAATACCTGTATGGTGATATCCCGGATATACCTGGTGGCAGTTTCCCAGAGACTTCTTCTTCCGTACAGGAAAAGAATTGGCCACTATGGGAAGTATTCATCCGCAGCAGGCAGGGTCTTGACCACAAGCATGCCGGAAGCCTGCATGCAGCCGATGCGCAGATGGCGATCGAGAATGCCCGCGACGTATATACCCGACGGATGGAAGGGGTCAGTATCTGGGTGGTGGAAAGCAAGAACATCCATGCATCCAATCCTGAAGAATCCTCCAGTCTGTACGACCCGGCAAATGACAAGGTATATCGACACCCCACCTTCTATGAATTACCGGAAGCTGTGAAAAATATGTGATACGCTCCGCGATCGGATCTATACCATGGTGCCGTCACTCAATTTGATGTGATACCCTTTGGCCAGTCAAATAATTTTCAAAGATGTCCCTATCCAATTACCTCCTGCATCTAGCCGACAATGCATTGATCCTGGGCCACAGAAATAGTGAGTGGTGCGGTCACGGGCCTGTATTGGAACAGGATATCGCCCTCACTAATATCTCATTGGACCTTATCGGTCAGTCCAGATACCTATACCAATATGCCGCTGCGATCAACGGTAATGGAGCTTCTGAAGACAGTCTCGCATTTCTGCGCGATGCAAGGTCGTACCTGAATCTTCTCATGCTTGAGTTGCCGAAGGGAGATTGGGGATTTACCATCCTGCGGCAGTACCTGTTCAGTGAGTTCCAGCTGTTGCAATACAAAGCATTGCAGCGATCCACTGATCCACAACTTGCAGGCATAGCTGAAAAAGGCTTAAAGGAAACTTCTTACCACCGCCGGTGGAGCAGTGAATGGGTCATACGACTCGGGGATGGGACGGATGAGAGCCATAAGCGTATGCAGGACTCCCTCGCGCAGATCTGGCCATATACGGGTGAGTTTTTTATGCCTGCCATTTTTGAGCAGGAGATGGCTGCCACGGACATTGGTGTCGATCCTTCCTCATGCAAGCAAGAATGGATGATGAAGACAATGGCAGTACTGGAAGAAGCAACCCTCATGATACCTGATGGAAGCTGGTTTCAGAAAGGCGGAAAAGATGGCCGGCACACGGAACACCTGGGTTATCTCCTTGCCGAAATGCAGTTCATTCAACGGGCCTACCCGGGCCAGGAGTGGTGAAGATCCTACGCTCCGATAGATCCTTACTTGCCTGATGAAGGCTGGCCGGCAACATTGACTAGCGCAATAAGATTGGTGAACAGGAATTCAATCATGCACCTCCATTTTCCGGTTTGTATGCCAATTCGAAGATAACATGCAGGGAATAAAATGACCAATGATTTCCAATGGGTGAAATGATCCGTGAAAGTGACATATTCCATTTGCTGGATTCCGTCAGTGATCCCGAACTGCCGGTACTCTCGATACTGGATCTTGGTATCGTAAGAAGTGTCGATAGGATCACCATGGAAAATGGAGAAGGCCGGTGGCGGATCGTCGTGACGCCAACCTATTCCGGCTGCCCAGCAATGGATATGATATCGATGCAGATACGCATGACCCTGTATGGGGCCGGTATGACCGATTTCGAGATCGTGACCCGGCTCTCCCCGGCATGGACAACGGACTGGATGACGGAATCCGGGAAGGCGAAGCTGAAGGCATATGGGATAGCTCCCCCGCATCACTCTGGTGTGCAGACTCCCGTCGAATGTCCGCACTGTGGATCTTCCCACACCCGATGCCTGAGTGAATTTGGATCAACCGCCTGTAAGGCACTTTACCGATGTGAAGATTGCAGAGAGCCATTTGATCATTTCAAATGTCATTAGTGAAAGCGGATGCCCGGTGCTTTGGTTTATCTTTAAAGGACAATACGGATCTATATGTCATCAATTCTTTTCCATATCGAAAACGGGGTAGCACATATCACGCTTAACCGTCCTGATAAACTCAATGCCTTCAACCGAGAGATGGCCATATTATTCCAGGCAAGGCTGGATGAGTGTGCGAGCCTTCATGAGGTAAGGGCCGTGCGCATCACCGGGATGGGCAAGGGTTTCTCCGCAGGGCAGGATCTCTCAGAGATAACCGACCCGGGCGGACCTACCATGTCGCAGATCCTGTCAGAACATTACAACCCCATCGTCAGGAAGATCCGGGCAATGCCCAAGCCGGTGGTGGCCGCTGTGAATGGTGTGGCTGCCGGTGCCGGTGCCAATATCGCACTCTGTTGTGATATCGTTGTCGCAGCCGGATCGGCCAGTTTTATCCAGGCTTTCTCCCGCATAGGGTTGATACCCGATAGTGGAGGTACCTATTTCCTTCCGCGGCTCATAGGCTGGCAAAAGGCATCGGCACTTGCCATGCTCGGGGATAAAGTGGGTGCGGATGAGGCAGAGCGATTGGGTATGGTATACAAAGTATTTCCGGATGAGCACTTCGTTGCGGAGTCCATACAATTATCGGAGCGACTATCGGCCATGCCTACCCGAAGTCTGGCCCTGACCAAGCATGCCATGAGCCGGTCCTTTTCACAAGACCTCGACACACAGCTGGATCTGGAAGACAGGTTCCAGCAGGATGCCGCCCTTACATACGATTACCGGGAAGGAGTCGAAGCATTCCTTCAAAAACGAACTCCGGTATTCCTTGGGAAATAAAAAACACGAACGATGAAACACCAGTCGATCCACGAAGAGGTTGTTGCACACATGATGGAGAATGACCACTTCAGCCGATGGATGGGTGTCGAGCTGCTTGAGGTCAGGGAGGGCTATAGCCGCATACGCATGGTCATCCGGCAGGAAATGGTCAATGGCTTCGGTATTGTCCACGGAGGCATTCCCTTCTCCATGGCGGATTCCGCTTTCGCATTCGCCTGTAACAACCGCAACAACCTATCCGTGGCCCTCGATGTGACGATCTCATTCATCAAGGCCATGCATCTCGGGGATATCCTTACTGCGGAAGCCAGAGAAGTCCATAATGGCCGGAGCACGGGCGTTTACCTCATCACGATCCTGAACCAAAAAGATGAACAGGTCGCTCTGTTCAAAGGCACATGCTTCAGAACCGGTAAGCCTTTGATCGGTAAGCCGACATCCCTCTGATGGTACAGATCATGGGTACTCATTATGCACGATAGGCATCCTGCGCAGTATCCTCCATGAAGGATGATCAAAGTTCTGCCAGTCTTATCTTCCTGAAACTGATCGACATCTCATTCTTTGGATGCAGTTGAATACCGATCGGTCCTTCATCCGCGATGGTTGTCGACTGATAGTTCATCACTTCCATTCCGTTCAGCCATACCGTATAGGATTTTCCGGTGACCTTGATCTTCATGCTGTTCCAGTCTTTCAATTTGAGCAGATCCTTGACGCCTTTTGCTTCGACGGGATAACCCTTTCCGGGTATGTAAGGTGAGCCGGTGAGATCGCGTTTCAAAGAACCTGAGATCCCGATCTGGACCTGATCGCTCTCAGAGCGCAGGAAGAAGCCTGAGTCGACCACTCCGTCGCCCATCAGGAAATCCGCTTCAAGGATGAAGTCTCTGTATTTCTTATTTGTCCATAAAATGGATCCTTTTCTTTCAGCATTATTCTTTACGAAAAGCACACCCCCGGATGCAGTCCATTGA
>JBIKIB010000089.1:0-11344 GCA_044361845.1 Chitinophagaceae bacterium
CCTCTGCAAATGAAAACCGGACAAAGCTTCTGGTTTCACAGGCATACGTATTGCTAAGACCGGGAAAAGCAACCAATTTCACCACCGGTATACAATACATCCATAAAAGCATCCGGTCGAATGACCGAGGCAACCATACGCTCCCGCATGCAGCCGTATTTCTGATCGCCACCCACAGACTGCCAGGCCAAATACACATCAACGAAAGCCTTCGACTTGATTGGGACGGCAATTATGGAGCAGTTCTCGTGCCTCAATTCAATATCTCCTGGTCGCCTTCCCGCCTGACCTTAAGAGCCTCTGCCGGAAAAGGTATACGTGATGCGGATTTCACCGAACGATACAATAATGCCAACAAACCCATCGTGACCAGCGGCAGCATTGGAAACAAAGACCTGAAGACCGAACGCTCATGGAACTACGAGGCAGGAGCAGACTATCGTATCTCAACCTGGCTAAAAGTAGGGGGCACTGTCTTCCATCGCAGCCAGCAAGACCTCATAGATTGGACACCGACGGCATACACAGAGATGCCGAATAAATCAAACCTCATTCCGAATGGTACCTATGCACTGGCAACCAATCTGTCCTCTGTTCAGACAAGCGGGATGGAAATTGACCTGAGGATAAATCGAAACTTCAGTGACACAAAGCGGTTATTGATCATGGCAGGACTGCTGCTCCTTCAATCAAAAGATGAAAACAAAACGCCTTCATTTTACATATCATCACATGCAAAAGCACTGATGAACAGCACAGTTTCATTTCAGCATGGCCCACTGAATCTTTCAGTAACGGCTTTATATAAAAATAGAAATACCCGGCAGGCTTCATCAGTAAACGCCTTCATCAGCAAAGACTATCTTTTATTGAACATGAAGATGAGATATGATATCAGAAAAATGCATACGGGCTTCTTTGTCCAGGCTTACAACTTGACTGACCAGTCATATAGCGACCTCTTAGGAGCCAGGATGCCTGGTCGGTGGCTTAGCGGGGGCTTCCAAATCGCTCTGTAAGCGGTGCCTGATGAGTTTTTTTACTGATGAGTGTCATGATATCGCTATGCCTCGCTTCATAAAAAGGGTCTACTCACAGAGCGATCTTCATCCCTTCTTCAGCGACACGGAACCCCTTTGCCCTGACGGAATCTTTTTCCGGGGATTTGAAATGAAGCAATGGATTGGTATGATTGAAATGGATGAACATGATCTTTGCCCTGACAGAATCTGGCAATGCTTGAAATAGCTTCATGCTTTCGCTTACAAAAGGATGTGGTATCTCCTTCATATCTCTTCCCGGCAGCTCCCCGATATCAAAAAATGTACCATCGAGCAGGGCAAGATCAACACTCCTGATTTCATTCAGGATGCTATGGTCCCATCTCTCCCATTTGTCGATATCCGGTATGAAAAGTATTTTTTTATGGTCTGAGATGATGCGAAATCCGACGGTTTCAGAATATTCATCCCGATGGGGTACTCTTATCGGCTGAATGGACAAACCATTGTTGAAACGAATCGTACTATCATCCTTCAATGTGATTAGTTCTATGTTCCGCATTGTAATCAGCTGGCTCCAAGGGCCGTTATCACGAAGGAACGTATTCATCCGGGGCATCCCATAGACTTTTACGGACTTCGCACCGAATGCCTCTTTGCCAAAGTGCATCAGGCCGCTGTAATGCCCCATATGGGCATGCGTGAGGAAGATTCCGGAAGGCATTTGGAATGATCTTGTAGGTCTTTGCTCCTGCACCTTATGCAGTTGAGCGGTGATATCGGGTGTTGCTTCCAACAACCAATATTCACCTGTTTTACCATCCAGCAGGGCAAGGGATGTAACGTATTTTTTAGTTTCACGCCCTTCATAGAAAGCAACGCAACATTTCTTTTCACAACCTATCTGAGGATAACCTGCATCCTGAGATACACCGAGTACCAAAAGTAAAATACTGTCTTTTACGGGTTCTGTATGGCGTTCGTTTTCATCATTTTGGCTTGTACAGGCAGTACAAAGATAAACGATGATAAAAAAAATACAGAGGGTTATAGTGCGTAAAAAATAAGGCATTTGTCTTTGTTTGACTTTTCCGAATGTATGAAACAATACAAGACTTCGAAGATCAAACTGCCCCATCGTAGGTGAAAATCAGACTCACATCTTTTTCAGTAACCTTTCACATTTTTTCCAATAGCTGAAGAAACTATTGTGATACCCTGTAATTTCTGGAAACATCCACTCCCTCGGGTCGGTGATCCCTTTATAGTGTCGGAAAAGAGGATGTTCCCTGAAGATGATATCTGCTGACCCGGTCATATGCTTCAATGTTTCGAATTCACCGACAAACAGCACTATTCCTGGGATATTTCGAGACAGGTCTATGATGAATTGGATGGTCCTCTCACATACCGGAAGCTTCGTGAAATGAGACGGCTCAAGTAATAAAATGCGGTTGACATCTTCGTCTTTTCTCCAGACGGGGTCAAGATTATATGCGTTATATATCAGAATAGGTTTGTCGGGATGGATTTCCGGAATGTCAGTTTCCGGAAGGATCGTTCGGGCAAAGAATGGCTCCCTTATCAAAAGGTTCTCAGGGATCGGCATTGATGCGATCTCTTCGTAACTGAGATCAAGAAAGGTTCCTTTTTGATCAGTGTGACAATATTTGTTGACATTATGCTGGTCAGCGAAATACAGCTTGTTGCTGAATGCCCCGGAAACCCACTGCCAACTACATGCATTACTGGCGAAATCCGCATCCAGCAAGTGATAATACATCCATTGAGCAGGAACCTGCCACTGACACCTTGCTATATTACAAACAACGGACGCGATGTACATTCGACAGTGGTTATGCATATAGCCGGTATCATACAACCCTTGTATGGCTGCATCCAGCGCTTCAATACCAGTATGTACTTCCATGACAGATAGCGGCATGTCAGAATGGTCCGCACGGGGTTGTGGATTTTTTAAGTCCTGCGTCAACAGGGCGGGCCTATCCATTGCCACCCTTTGAAAATAGTCCCTCCATGCAAGCTCTTGCAGGAACTTTTCAATTTGATAGACCTTATAGCCCTTCTGCATAAGGTGTGTCATCACCTGACGCGTAGAAATGACACCTCTGGAGATATATGGGGAAAGAGCCGATACTGCCCCGTTGATAAAATTTCGGGTACGGCCGTAAGCGATGGGATCGACTTTATGTATTGCTGCGATGATATCATCATATTCCGTTGAAAAAATCGAGTTCCTCATGTTTGTAAAATAAACTGTTGAATATAATATGGTTGAACAATGATCGATACGATATGGTTTGGCTGATTGCACAAAAAAACGCACCCTGAAATGAACCAGGATGCGTTTAACATTAACAGCTTGAAACACGACCGATCAGATCAGCCCGATATCGTCAAAATACAATTCCTGCAACATTGCACTGAATTCCTGGAATGTGATGGATGTGATTGTGGCCGGATTACCAAGGTTGGTAAGTGGAATCTGGATATCATTCCATCCCGACTTCGCAAAAGTAAGTGTCAATCCTGAAGCACTAAGGCCATTCAAAACCACTTTCACCTTTTTACCTACTGACGCAGTGGGGACAAAGACGGCAAACTTCACGGCTATGTATCCTGTGGTACTCAGTGCAGGGCTTGCTTTCGATAGGCGCAAAGCACCAAAAGTTGACGTATAGTTAACTTTGATGGAATTGGTCCCCCGCTTCACATTCGTGGTATTTGTCAGAACCGAGGTCGCACTATAGGATGTATTGGTCCATGTGGCAGTGGCCAGATCTTCATAGATCATGTACTTGTATCCATAGGTCAATGCGGATTTCACGGTACCGATTGGCGTTGTCACAAAGATGTATGCCGACGTTACACCTGTAGGTACCGTGACCTTTATTTCATCTTTGGTGCTTGAGATGATCGTGGCATTGGTCGCATCAAAGCTTACGTTTGTAACCCCTCTGAAATAGTTTCCTTTAATGGTCACAGTCGTTGCAGCGGGACCCGCCATGGGGTCGAATGAGTAGATTTCGGGAGCTGGCTGGAGGATCTTGAAATTATACGTGGCAGAGCCGTATTTGGTGGTCACTGTTATTGGATTATTGACAGGGTCAGGCAACACTGCTGGTATCTTCACTGTAACGGAAGTATCATCTCCGTAAATTAAAGAGTCAGATGCCAGAACAGTATTGAAATCCACTTTGAACGTGGTAGCAAGATTTTTCCCTTTGATCATGATCCAGTCACCATAATTCACAGCGGATAGCGACAAGCTGCGATTATTAAGATCCGTCACAGCATCGATGACAGGGGGTAGGTTGTTCTCAGGAATGTCGTCCTTTTTGCAACCGACTTGCATGATTGAAACTATGGCTGTTAAGCATGCGATGATCACTATTGGTTTTACTGATTTTTTTTGCATTTGATCTGCTTTGTAAAATGAATGGATTGGTTCACCAACCGGGGTTATTGCCGATAATCGACTTATTTGAATTCAGTTCGGAAAGGGGAATCGGTAGCAGCAGATTTCTCTGTGCCCTTACCTTGGAAATATTGTTCTGTCCGGCAGATATCCTATTCATAACCTGGGTGTATATCCCCCATCGACAAAGATCAAAACGTCGTATGC
Source organism: Chitinophagaceae bacterium (assembly GCA_044361845.1). Taxonomy (GTDB): domain Bacteria; phylum Bacteroidota; class Bacteroidia; order Chitinophagales; family Chitinophagaceae; genus Pollutibacter. The sequence continues at coordinate 4,648 of JBIKIB010000089.1, forward strand.
CTTCGAGCGAAAACTCCCTTGCCCTTTCAGCGAGAACAAAACTTCTGAACTGCTCCTGGCTCATGCCGGCGGGAGCCGCAGACGCCAATACCCTTGTCCGGATAACATTCAGCTGTGCGTATGCTTCGGCTGTTGGTCCGCCAGCCGCTTCATTGGCTGCTTCTGCGTATATCAAAAAGACTTCTGCATAACGCATCAGTGGATAAAAGGCATCACTGTTAGCTACTGTGGGGTCATTCACATCGGCAAACTTGATGGTATATGCTCTGTTGTCTGTCGTACCATTGTTGTTATAGGTGATGCCGTTCACAACTTTGTATTGTGCTGACTGCCAGGACGGGTAAAAATAGGGGGTTCCGGTGTTGGTGTTATAGTTATGTGAAACACCATCCAGAACACGTTTGTCTGCCTCTTCATAATCCTGATAGTGGTTGTTGGTGAACCAAACCGCACCACGGCCAAAAGTGGAATATGCTGAAAAATAGACACTCAGGTTATTGACGAACTGTGTGCCTGCCAAAGATTGGAGCTGCCACATGTTCTCCTGTTTGTTTCGGCCACCTTTACTCCAAATATCCTTCCAGTTTGCAAAGAGTGTGTATTCCTTGCTGTTTATGACCTCTAGAGCCTTGTCCCTTGCCTGTTCGAAATACAATTTACTATTCAGGCCTTCCAAACCGGCCACTACACTCTTAGTATGGGTATAGTTGCCATTATCGGTTCCACCTCTAACGATCACATTTCCGGCAGCAACTGATCCCGATGCCATGGTGAGGTATGTTTTTGCAAGCATAGATCGAGCCAGGCCTCTGGTGGCGTGTCCAGGGTCTCCGGCTTTCGCATGTCCGAATGGGAAAAGCATGGTCTCTGCCTTCTTAAAATCTTCGATGACCTGCTGGTATACTTCCTTGACACTTGATCTTGGAACATTATTATTTGGATCCAGGGAAAGTGATTTCAATCGGATGGGTACCCCGCCATAAAGCTGCACCAATTGAAAGTATGCCCAGCCTCGCAGAAAATATGCCTCTCCTAGGATCCTTGTCTTCACATCCACATCTATATTTTCATTGATCTTCTCTACATTTTCCAGGACGGTATTCGACCTGGCAATGATTGTATAGCATCCCACCCATGGCCCATTCACGCCCCAATACGCCTGTGGATTTCCCGCTCCGGATGTCCCGAGGAACCAATCCGCACCGGAAACATGATCATCGTCAAGGATGGTCAGATTCCACATAGGCTGAAGATAGAGGTCGTAGGTATAGAGTGCATTATATACACCGGCAATAGCCGTTTTTGCATCACCCTCGTTCTTATAGAAATTTTCAGGTGAAAGAAACGAGAATGGTTTCTCTTCTAACGCTTTTTGGCAGGATGAGATCAAAATGGCATTTAATGCCACCATGCCAATCCAAATAATTTTCTTCATATGTCGCATAGTTCAGGTTCTTGGAATTGATGATTTAGAATCCACAACGAAGGGAGAAGTTGACACTGCGGTTATTAGGATAGCCACCAAGGTCGACACCAAACAAAGCAGGATTATCACCATAGCTGTTCACTTCAGGGTCGAAACCGCTGTATTTGGTAAAGGTGTACAGGTTATTCACACCTAATGACAACCGCACATTGTTCATGCCACGTATCTTACCTGCAGGCAGGGTATATCCCATCGTAATGTTCTTGATCCTGACAAAACTGCCATCTTCGATGAATCTCCTTGAAAACTGCAAAGACCTCCAAAACTGCCGAATAGCCTTGGGACCCGAGGCAGTGGTGTTATCCTTACCCTGAGCCCATGCTCCAGCCATCATATCCTCGCTGATATTCTTTGAGGTACCAATATTACCATTGAAAACTTGATTCATGTTGATGATATCATTGCCCTGGACCCCATTGATAAAAATACTCAGGTCGAATTTCTTATACGTGAAGTTATTAGTGAAGCCGAAGATATAGTCAGGATTCACATCGCCTATGAAAGTCCGGTCAGAATTCGAGATGGATGTCGGATCGCCATCAAGATTCCGATATTTTATCTCTCCCACCATCCGGCGGATGATGCTGTACGGCTGGTTTGCGTAAACGGGATCACTGCGCACTTCTGCCTCATTGTCGTAATAGCCATCCTCCACATAGCCGAACAAAGCACCGATAGGTTGGCCTGCCACTTGAATGAAAGGAGCATCCCGTGTGGAGATATTTGTCGCGAATTGCTCTTTGACATCACCACCAAGACTTAAGATCTTATTGCGGTTAAACGATATATTGAAAAGTGTCCTCCATTGAAAATCCGTATTCCGGACAACAGCGGCATCGATTGCCAGCTCCAGTCCCTTATTCTCCACTGATCCAGAATTTCGCAGCTGTCGCTGAAATCCTGAAGATGCAGGGGTGGTGATGTATTGGAGCAGATCATCCGTCTGCTTGATGTATGCATCCAAATGCAAATTCACCCGGCCCTTCCACAGACCGACATCCAATCCTGCATTGTAAGCAGAGGTCGTCTCCCATTTTAAGTCAGCATTGGCAGGACCTGCATAAACATCATCCGCCAAACCGGTCTGCAATGTACCGTTGAAAGGGTAGTTGTATACACCGAGCTTCGACAAGGACGCATAAGATCCAATACCCTGGTTGCCTGTCTTCCCGTAACTCATGCGAAAGATCAAGTTGCTAAGCGCACCTGACGCGGCCATGAATGACTCGTTATGGATCTTCCATGCAATTGCCGCTGAGGGAAAACCAGCCCATTTGTTATTGCTGCCGAACTTGCTTGATCCATCCTGTCGAAAGGATAACGTCAACAGATATCTGTCATCATACCCATAGTTAGCCCTTCCCAAAAAAGAAATCAGTGTGGACTGATAACGATTTGTGATGATCGGCAAGATCTGCTCTGCCGCTTGCATATTTTCATTCTGTAGCAGATCGTTCGGGAAGGTCTTCGCCTCTGCACGGGTTGACTGCCCATTGGTGCGCTCAAATGTTGAGGCGGCCATAGCGTTGATGCTATGCTTATCGAATTTGCGGTTAAAAGATAAGATACTCTCCGTAACCAGGCTGGTCCAAAGGTTGTCTGCTTTTAATGCCGAACCCCTCACACTAAACCCTTCAAAGACAGTCCGGGGGTAGTATTGATCCCTGTCATTGGATCCATAGTTGAATCCGAGATTTTGACGAAACTTGAAATCACGGAAAAAACTTGCTTCCATGTAATTGGAAGAAAAAATATTATATCCGGTCACCCGGTTTAGCACATCCCTTGAATAAATAACTGGATTCGTAATGAAAAAACCCTCTCCCGTTCCATCAAACTCTTCTTCGAGTGTTATGGTTGGCGGATACGTCAGCGCCGACCTTATCACACCTGCACTGGCAGCATCGGATTTATCTGTGCCCGTCTTTACACCATTTGTGACGCTATTCGATAAAGCCGTACTCGTACCGATACGGAAATTCTTGCCGAGGTTACGATTCAGGTTAACATTCAATCCGATTTTTCTATAGTCCGAATTGATGATGGTACCATCTTGATTCAGATAGTTAAAAGACAGGCTATGGCTTCCGCTTTCTGATGCACCGGAAACATTGATCCCATATTGCTGAAAAAGCCCTTTTCTGAAGATGGCATCCTGCCAGCTCGTCCGGTCATTCCTTAAGGCTTCGATCGCTGAGTCAGAGTATGGAAGGTTATAACTTGTCCCGTCATATATATTGGAATTATTATACGAAAGATTCTGATACTTTGCATAATCATAAGGCAGCAGCATATTCAACCGTTTGGATACTTCTGATACACCAACATTGACGTTCAATTCTACCTTGTCCTTTCCAACCCGACCTTTCCGAGTGGTGATCATCACGACCCCATTGGCCCCTCGTGACCCGTAAATTGCAGTGGCTGATGCATCCTTGAGGATATCAATTGATTCGATATCGTTGGGATTGATGAAGGCAAGTATGTTCAGCGTCTGCTTTTCGTCGCCACCGATCGAAGAAGGAGTACCACCGCTATTGCTATTATTGAAAGGCACCCCATCAATTACATAAAGCGGCTCGGTACCCCCAAGGAAGGAGTTAGAACCCCGAATCCGAATGCTCAGTCCGGCACCCGGTGCACCATCGTTTTGTGTGATGTTGACCCCGGCAAGCTTACCCTGCATTGCCTGCTGGATACTGGTTGGATTGTCTCGCAGAAGGTCATCCCGATTGATTCTTTGGACAGCTCCGGTGAGGTCCGTCTTTCGAACAGACCCATAGCCGATCACTACGACATCAGACAATGTCGATGTGCCGGGCTGCATCGTGACTGTATAATCAGTCTTAGTGCTGAGCAGTACGTCAATATCCGACTGCCCCACATAAGAAATGGTGATTGACTTCGCACTCAACGGAAGCTCGATGACAAATCTTCCCTGAGGATTGGTGACCGAAGATAGTTTTAACCCTTTTGATGCCACAGTCGCTCCATTAAGTATATTCCCATTTTCATCCTTCACGGTGCCAGTGATCTTGCGCGTCTGCGACAACAGCAGTGCGGGAATCAACAAAAACAATGTTAAAGACATCCATAATTTCATTCTCATACAGCAATCATTTGTTAAAATTGAATAACAAAATAGTCTATTTTACATAACTGTCTAACTATCAAAATAGAAATTGTGAGGATTTACTTTTACAGTAGCATCATTATATATTTTTTTATCCTGTTCACTAACAGGACTTCCGCACAGCCATACATAAAAGAAATCAGCCATTTTAAAAAGATGGACTCGTTGAATCGGCCACCAGAGCATCCAATCCTATTCATCGGAAGCTCTTCCTTCACCAATTGGAAGGATGTACAGAATTGGTTTCCCGAGTATACGATTCTGAACCGCGCATTCGGAGGATCATCTTTAACTCATTTGATTCAATACGCCGAGGATGTGATTTTCCGATACAATCCAAGACAGATCATGATCTATTGTGGTGAAAACGACCTTGCAAGCGACCCGAAAATTACAGGCGATAGTGTGTACAGACGTTTCCGCAAGCTCATAGGCATCATCCGAGCAAGGTTACCGAAGGTACCGGTGGTATATGTGTCAATGAAACCTAGTCCCAGCAGAGAGAAATTACTACCATACATGAAGGCTGGAAACCGACTGATAGAAAAATACATGAAAAGGACAAAATACACAGCATACATCGATGTCTACAATGCAATGCTGGATAAGGACGGGAACGTGATGAAAGATATCTTCCTAAGTGACAAACTCCACATGAACCGAAAAGGCTATGAGATCTGGAAGCCGATCATCGAACCATATCTGGTCAAATGATCCATCCAGTCAGGCTATTGGGTTTTCTGATGCGAAGTGAATCGTGGAGCATGTCAACAAGATCGATTGGTCGTTACGACCCTCCACCTTCGTGAATGTCCTGGACACAATTGATTCACGCTGTAACGCTCCACATTTTTTGACTAAATCCACAAGTTATCATTGTTCCCTAGAACATAGTCGGCTCATCGTACAAAAAATAACAAAGACCATGAGTGGAATAAAATATCTCCCGGACAAAGAAAGGCCGCTCACTTCCGATAGCGGCAATCTTCAATTTTAGACTTAACATAATACGACTTGTAGTTAGAAGCTTTAGGATCCATACAGCCTTCAAGGTTTAGCAGTTCAACTTTTCTGAACTCGACCGGGTGGCTTTCGCTTTGCAAGGATATTGTCCCCCCTGTCAGCATCTGACCTGATTTCCCGAAAATTGTTTGCTGCCCATTGACATTGCCTCCTCCGATCTGTGGCTTTTGATAAGCCATGACCTCCTGGCCATTCACATAATGACGGATCAATGAATCTCCCAATACGAGCACTTCCGCAGTCACCCATTGGTCTCCATGGTAGGTCTCTGAATTCGAATTGACACAATGCGGAGTGAATAGTTTGCCGTTCATTTCGACATTTGTACCGGGAGTACAGAGGTTGCAGGTGCTGCGCTTATCAGTGCCATTTCCGCCAAGGAACTGCACTTCAATGGATACCGGAAAATCTTGATCGATACCCATGCTTTGTGGAGTCTGTCCATGGAGCATGACGCCGCTGTTCCGGGTGGCCCATCCGGGACCCCCTTTGACTTGATCACCAACAAACCGGTATTCAATACGTATGCGGTAATAGTTGTATGGCTTTTCGTAGAACAAATGCCCGTAACGTTCATCGAATGTTTCATATTCGTCATACCGTACTACCAGCTTCTTGTCTTCTACACGAAAAGTATTCCCGTAGTTTTTTCCGGCAGGGTAATTTCGGATCTTGGGCGTCCAGCCAGTCAGATCTTTACCATTGAAGAGTGAAAGCCATTGTTGTTTTGCGTGTTTTTGCGCACGGGCGGAATTCGTGCAAATCATCAGGAAAATCGCCAACACAGTTAAGATACGGCTCTGTAATAAATGCATGTTACGGTACTTTAAAATTCTTTCAAGCTGATAAAAAATCCGGACAAAAGATACAGAAAATTATGGTCCTGCAGATAAGGTTTTGAATCTGTAAACCATACGAGCCGCTTCGTCCTTATGGGCAAAATGTCGATGTCTAGCAGATATTTGGGTGTACAACCATGTAGGATCTCGTTGGGATTTTGCTGATGCGCAATATCCGTCTACAAGCCATATTGAAGAAAGAAATTTCTGTTGCAT
>JBIKIB010000414.1:0-3413 GCA_044361845.1 Chitinophagaceae bacterium
AAATGATGATACCGAAACTTGCAAAGCTCCCACTATTCCATCAACCCGGCGAGAAATACCTCTACGGCCTGAACACCGATGTGCTCGGATATCTGGTGGAAGTCGCCAGCGGAATGCCACTCGACCGGTTCATGCAAGAACGCATCTTCGCGCCACTGGGGATGAAGGATACCTATTTCTTCCTGCCCACTGACAAACACCCGCGTCTGGTGCCTTTATATCGTCAGGACAACGACGGAATGCTCAGGCATCAGGACTCCGTCATCAGCCTCAATGGTGATTTCCACAGGGATTTCCCAAAGACCCGGGGAGGAACTTATTTCTCAGGAGGAGCAGGCCTCACATCCACGGCCATGGACTATGCCATATTCTGCCAGATGATGCTCAACGGAGGTACATACAACGGAACCCGTATCCTATCTCCACACAGCATCCGCATGATGACGAGTAACCAGATCGGGAATATATCCATGGGCGGTAATCCCGATGCGCCGAACAGGTTCGGACTGGGCTTTGGGGTCTACACCGAAAAAAGCGAAGCCATTTATCCTGTGCATGCAGGGAGTTACGACTGGGGCGGCATGTTCGCCACAAACTTCTGGATAGACCCGGAAGCCCGACTGGCCTGTGTTTTCATGCGCAATATATGGCCTCTCCGGAACCCGGAGATCGGTAACCGCCTCAAAACAATGGTGTATCAGGCATTGAACGACTGACAGGAAAGCAATGTGACGTTCCGCCTGATCACATAACGGTCATGCACAACCGAAATGATCACACCATGCGGTCATGCCATCTTTTTCGTCACCCGTATCGTCCGTAAAATCCCATATCACCATGCATCCCCACCTGCAGCTGCTCATCGAGTGTCTGGATCTTGAGGAAAAAGAGACGGCCGACCGCTACCGGCTCGACCAGCAGCATTCCCTCAGGCAACTGAAAGCGGAAGGCCTCGCACTCCATCCCATCAGTGTCATGAAAAAATCTTTCGGTTACCTCGACTACCCGGAGATCTCTTTTCGGCTACCCTTTCCCGTTGAGTCCTCACGGTTCCGCGACGGCGCCGCCATAGAATTCTTCATCACCGGCGAGGAACCGGTTAAAGGCATGTTGCTCGAACTAGATGGGAACAAAGGCGGTTTCAGGCTCTTCGCACCTGACTTCCCCGACTGGGCGGAGGATGATGGAACAGGCATCAAGCTTGCACCCGATACCCGCAGCACCGATATCCTCAAGCGATCGCTTCGGTCGCTCGAAAAAGACAAGGAAAACGAAAAACTATTCCTTCAGCTCCATAAGGAAGAACCCGTCCCGGAACCGGCGATCATCCGTACTTCGACTATCCATTACCGTAATGAACAACTCAACGACAGCCAGCGGTCGGCCGTCAGCTCGATGGTCGATAACCAGCGCCTCACGATCATCCATGGTCCGCCCGGCACCGGCAAGACGACCACACTGGTGGAAGGGATCCGGCAATTGACGGAGGATGGCAGGAAAGTGATGGTCTCCGCCCCGAGCAATGCAGCCGTCGACAACATCGCACAAGAACTTCTGAAAGCAGGGATAAGGTTGCTGAGGGTCGGGAACACCGGCAAGGTCGACCCATCCGTCTTCCCCCACACGCCGGAAGGACGCATGGCCGGTAGCCGCGAACAGAAGGACATGAAACAACTCCGCATCCGTGCCGAAGAGTTCCGCAGGATGGCCATGAAATACAAACGGAATTTCGGCAGGGATGAAAGGGAACAACGGAACCTGCTGCTCAGGGAAGTCAAGTCGATCCGGGGAGAGATCCGAAAAATACAGGCATATCACGAAGAAAAACTGTTCGCAGAAGCCCAGGTCGTTGCCGGTACGCCGATCGGACTTCAGGACTCCCTGCCCGGTAATACCCGGTTCGACACCATCGTCATGGATGAGGCAGGACAATGCATGGAACCATTCGCATGGTGCCTGTTCCCCCATGCCGAAAGGATCGTTCTCGCAGGCGACCACTGGCAGCTGCCCCCCACGGTGATCAGCCAGGAAGCTGCAAAAAAAGGCCTTGCGGTCTCGATACTGGAAAGGGCCGTAGAAAGCGGTTACCCATTAACGTTATTGAACACGCAGTACCGCATGCGCATGTCCATCGCGGGCTTCAGCAGTGGCTGGTTCTACAACAACCTGCTACAGACCGCGAGCCACCTGCATGACCAGGGCATACACCTGACATTCATCGATACCGCCGGATCAGGCTTCAATGAAGAGTGCGGATCGGACGGGACATCCATGCAGAATGAGGGGGAGCTCAGGATCGTGAAGCAGTTGGCGGAACAGGAAGCACTCCCCGCCGCCGAAACTGCTTTCATCTCTCCCTATGCCGGCCAGGTGGCCGCTGCAAAGGCTACCCTTGGAGATGGGTACCGGATCAGTACGATCGACAGCTTCCAGGGGCAGGAAATGAAACATGTGATCGTCTCCCTCGTACGCAGTAATGAGGATGGCATCATCGGATTCCTGAAGGACTACCGCCGGATGAACGTGGCACTGACGCGTGCCAAAGAAAGGCTATATGTCATCGGTGACAGTGCCACGATCGGTGCCGACCCCTTCTACATTGCGTTCCTCGAATATGTGGAAAAGAAAGGGGATTACAGGACAGTGTGGGAATTCGAAACCTGACGGTACGAATAAACCCACAACGACCCATCAGCTACAGGACACCAATGGTCAGTTCTTCCAGATGCCTCCTATCCCTGCATCCCACAACGCTTTGTTGAAAGCAGGGATGCGCAGATCTTGAAATGCCTCGCCCATTCCCTTTAGCTTAGCCCATTCAGCATCCATCTCCTTCTTGAGCTCGATTGAAGGCTTGTTCACGCGAGGCAGATCACTCTCCGTCTGGTTCATCATGAACATATAATTCGCCGTGAACCTGTTCGGGAAATTCTCCACATCGTCGTATGCCGTAGATTTTCGCTGCACCATCTCCTCATCCCAGGCCTTCATATCCGCTAAAAGTTTTGTCCCCTGAAGGCGTAGGTCTGCATATTTATTGTCAGCAGGGATGGATCCAAGAAGCTCCGCAAGCTGCTTTTGTTTCAGATAAAGTGCATTCAACATGTTGTGCATAAGGGTGACGTCCGCCTCCATCCGCGACATGAAGGCATTGTATGCTGCCTGATCGGCATCTGTCACCCGGTACAAAGGATTCGGAAGGATATCCGCCATGGTGGCCATGCTGCGTCCATCAACCATGCTCAAGGTGATGGTATACCTGCCCGGGGATGCCTTGTGTCCACTATAACTATTCTCCATGTAGACACCCGGCACGCCAGGAACCGATGCATGGCGCATATTCCAGACGAAGCGATTCAATCCCCTACCCCGCGAAAGACGGGGTTCGGGGTCCGGCCCTCCGTCATACGAAC
>JBIKIB010000415.1:0-3406 GCA_044361845.1 Chitinophagaceae bacterium
TTTGCCGCTTCGAAAGAACCATATTCCAGTCCACGCAGGATGACAAAATGGGATGCCTTGTCGTATTCGTCCTGCAGCCATAGGGCAGCAAAACCATCCCCCTGGTCCTCCCGGCTGGGGGCAGAGGCCATTCCGCATTTCTCGTTCAGGAATTCCCGGATCACGAACGACAGGAAAGATTGATAGTACGCACGCTGAAGTGGGTCGGCGGCAGCATAATACGATCCAAATCGGGTGAATTCCTCCGTCGTGTAGGGAGGACAACCCTCTGCGGAGCGTTCGTCGATGCGAGCGAGCAGGGCATGGTCTCCATCTGCAAGCTGCAGGAGTCCGGCCACGATGGCATTGCGTAGCTCGAGGAAGCTGTGTTCAGACAATGCATCGGAAGTCACATTGCGCAGGGCATCTTGCGGTGCGGAGGAATAGAGGATGGAAGAGTTACCGGTACGATGTTCTCCGAAGGTCGATCGCAAGAGCAGGTTATACCCCACCACCTGCATCTCATGGTTCTTCCATGCGCCGCCGGACCGAGGGTATCCACCGCTCTTCAGTTCAATGATATCTTTTCTGGCAGGATCGGCAGGGTCCTCGACAAGCAGGTCGAGCCGTCCCTGCAGACCATATTGCGCCGAGTAGAAGGTCGGCTCGATGCGCGTTGAAAGGTCCCTGACATCTGCCGCCATCCTCAGGAGGTTTGTCCAGTGCATACTGCGGATATTCGCATAGATCTCGCGGAGCATTTGCTTTCCCATACCCGCCGCCTTGAGGACGTTATCCGCGACCGCCTCACGGTAGGCCTTCACAAAATCCGGGACAGGGGTGCGCACCGCTTCATCGAGCATGGCATTGACCATCACCCCGGTGAAGGCTTTGTCGTTCATATCGGAGGGGATGAACTGGCTGGTGAAGAAGGCCAGGGGCTGGATCATCCGTTGCTGGAAACATCCCGCCAGGGAGGATACATCCAGCAGGATATCAGGCTCAATCACAACCTGCGTCCGTGAAGTGGAGGTATAACGGTCATCGGTACCCTCAATTTTACGGCAGTGGAATACATGCAGCATCTGGTATGGACGCATGAGGGGTTGCAATCGCGTGAGGTCTCCGCCCGACGACTGACATAAGCGAAGGGTGAAGGCCCCAAGTTCCTGATCCCGGCAGCGAATGGAAAAGCAGCGTCGGCCTTCCTGGTCCCCGACCGGACCAACCGCTGTCACCACCGGCCGCATGACCGGAAGCATATCACCACTGGAGACCGGGGAGGATGTGAACCGCCGCTCACCAAGGGATGTGTACATCACCTGCAGTTCCGAGGGGACCGGTGTTTCGTAGAAAAACGCCACCGCCTCGCAGACGGCACGAAGGCCGAGCAGGTAAGTATCCCGATCATCCCTGAGTTCGTTCATCACATGATGGTTGCCGCATTTCCGCAGTTCATTCAATTGTTCACGCATCAGTGGCCCCACCTTCATCTTGTCGAATATGAATTCCATCCTTGCATACAGCCCCGTGAAACTGCGTCGGTCAGCAGATGTCAGATGCCTGAATATGGATTCGAGAATGATCCGGAAATCGCGGATGGCGTGGCCGCTGGCGGCGTGAGAGACGGCTTCTTCGATGCGGTGAAAATGCTGTTCGGCGGGTGTGTGCATAGATCAGTGGATGAGGAGGATACGTGAAATGTAAAAACTGCGGATATTGGTCAAAAGTAACAAGTAAAACGTCCTGCAGTCGAAAGGTGCAAGGTTTTGGATGCAGGTGTCTCGCAATTGTGCGAACTTGGCCGTCAGATAAAAACCAGACCATGGCATCCAGAAGACATTTCATACAAAACAGCAGCATCCTTTCGGCGGGCATCATCGCCGGCGGTGAGAAGGCATTTGCCCGACAGCAGCAGCCACTCCCCTGCTTCCGACCAAAACCCATCGAACGACGATTCATCAGCCAGGCAGTGGAAGCGACGATCACGCGCATGAAGAAAGAGATCGCAGACCCGGAGCTGGCCTGCCTCTTCGAAAACTGCTTTCCGAATACGCTGGATACCACCGTGGATTTCGAGATGATCGACGGGAAGCCTGACACCTTCGTCATCACAGGTGATATCGATGCCATGTGGTTGCGAGACAGCACGGCTCAGGTGTGGCCATATCTTCCGCTCACAAAAGATGATGACAAGCTCCGGCTCCTGGTGGAAGGCGTCATCAACCGACAAAAAAAATGTATCCTGCTGGATCCATACGCCAATGCATTCTACAAGGATATGGATAAGAAAAGTGAATGGATCGGTGACCTCACCGACATGAAACCCGGCATCCACGAACGCAAATGGGAGATCGACTCGCTGTGTTATCCCATCCGTCTTGCATATCAGTACTGGCAGACGACAGGCAGGACGAGCGTGTTCGACAGCGCATGGGAAAAAACGATCGAGCTCACCGTCAGGACGTTCAAAGAACAACAAAGAAAGAACGGCGACGGGCCTTATACCTTCCAGCGGGAGACCGCATGGGCAACGGATGGAGTGCCACTGGCAGGATACGGTTATCCCGTCAAGCCCGTGGGGCTGATCTGTTCCATCTTCCGGCCAAGCGATGACGCCACCCTCTGGCCCTTCCTGATCCCGTCAAACTTCTTTGCCGTCGCATCCCTGCGCCAGGCTGCGACCATGCTCTCACAGGTAAGGAAGAACGAGACGCTTGCCAGGGCATGTCTGGCACTATCAGGGGAAGTGGACAACGCGCTGCAAAAATATGCGACCACTACACATCCGGCATTCGGCAAAGTCTATGCTTTCGAGACCAATGGTTTTGGCAGCTACAACCTCATGGATGATGCGAACATCCCGAGCCTGCTGTCCCTTCCTTACCTCGGCGCAGTGAGTCCGTTGAACCCAACGTATATGAATACCCGAAAATTCATCCTTTCGGGAGAAAACCCGTTTTTTTTCCGGGGCAAGGCAGGCGAAGGGATAGGCGGACCACATGCGGGGATGCACATGATCTGGCCGCTGAGTGTGATCATGCGCGGACTGACGGCTTCCGGTACGGAGGAGGTCAGACAAAGCCTGCGGATCCTGAAGGCAACACACGCGGGGACAGGCTTCATGCATGAGGCTTTCCATAAGGATGATGCGGCCAGGTTCACCAGAAAATGGTTCGCATGGGCTAACACCTTATTTGGCGAACTGGTCCTGCATGCCGCAAAGAATCATCCTTCCATACTCCGTGCACAGGCTGTTTAAGGAACATATGTATCGCGCACCAGACTCCTGAAACAGCTATTTGAAGCCTGTGAAACCCTAAAATGCAGGACACATACAAGAAATGAACAGATGCGATACCGTTAATGGAATCGTAACAAACATTCCATGCAAAAGATACCCATGACAGGTTGATATTGATCTTGC
>JBIKIB010000090.1:0-11313 GCA_044361845.1 Chitinophagaceae bacterium
TGTAATTTTTTCTAGGCTACCTTTACCAATTCTATAAATAAAACGACATCATATATGAGAATCGCCTCCTATCTGTTCATGACCTTCCTTTTCGCATTGACAGGGAACATTTCATCGGCGCAGCAGTCCAGTACAGACAAGTTGCCCATGGACCCAAAAGTAAGGCAGGGAAAGCTCGACAATGGCTTGACATATTACATCCGGGAGAACAAAAAACCGGAGAAGAAGGTCGAATTGCGTTTAGTGATACAGGTTGGGTCGATCATGGAAGATGACGACCAGCGTGGATTGGCCCATATGGCCGAGCATATGGCGTTCAATGGCACAAAGAACTTCAAGAAGAACGAGATCGTATCATTCCTGCAGGATATCGGAGTGGGTTTCGGAAACGACCTGAACGCATATACGAGTTTCGATGAGACGGTGTATATCCTTCCGATACCGACTGAAAAACCCGCTAATGTCGAGAAGGGTTTTCAGGTATTGGAGGACTGGGCCCATCAGGTGACCTATCTGGATGAGGATATCAACAGTGAAAGGGCCATCATCCTGGAAGAAAGCAGGCTGGGCAAAAGCGGTGAGGAGCGGATGTTCAACAAGGTTTATCCTGAGCTTTTCAAGGGGTCTAAATATGCAGAAAGGCTACCGATCGGCAAGGACAGCATCATCAAGAATTTCAATCCGGATGCCATTCGTCGTTTTTACCGCGAATGGTACAGGCCAGATTTGATGGCCGTCGTGGTGGTCGGAGACATCAGCCCTGCGGAAGCGATGAATCAGATCATCAAGCATTTCGGCAAGCTGAAGAATCCGCCGACGCCGAGGCCAAGGGTGTATGCTGAAGTCCCCCCCTACCAGACGAGCCATGCGATGGTTGTGACCGACAAGGAAGCCACGAGCTATCAATTTTCGTTGCATTATTCTGCAACACCGCAGCAACCTGTCACCACTTACGGAGACTATCAGCAGGAACTCATCAAGGATCTTTATACCACGATGCTCAACGCCCGCTTCCGCGAGTTGAGCCAGAAAGAGAATCCACCTTTCGTGTACGCATACGTGAATTTCGATAGTTATGCCAGGAACCATGAAGCATTCAGCGTGGTCGCTTCCACCGGCACCAACGATATACGGAAGGGTGCAGACGCAGCTGCCATTGAGATCGAACGGGTAAAGCGTTTCGGCTTCACCCAAGCGGAGCTTGACAGGGCTAAGAAGAACCTTATCGCAGGCCTCGAGCGGGCATACAACAACCGCGACAAGACCGAGTCTGCCGATCTTGCAGCGGAGTATGTGGAACATTTCACCAATGAAAAAACCATTCCCGGGATTGAAAAAGAGTATGAATACTTAACAAAAATCCTACCGCTCGTATCCCTTGCAGAAGTGAACAAGGTGACGGAAAAATACCGCGATCAAACCAATCGTTTTGCCTATGTGATGGGGCCTGAATCCACACCAGGCATCGTACTGCCCACCGGAATGGAGATGCTGGCGGGCATTGATGCCATGGCCAAGACTTCCGGCATTACCCCGTACGAAGAAAAAACAGTTGCCGCAAGCCTGATGACGACCCTGCCGAAATCAGGCAAAATAGTCTCGAAAAGCATCAATACCGCGTTGGGAACGACAGAACTCAAGCTCAGCAATGGCATCACGGTCTCCCTTAAGCAGACCGATTTCAAGGCAGATCAGATCATCCTCACTGGATCCCGCTATGGTGGCATTGGCGGATACGGATTAAGTGACAAGTACAGCGCAGAAAATACATCCGCGATGGTGGCGGCAATGGGTGTGGGTGAGTTTTCTCCGATCGATATGAGAAAGGTTTTGGCAGGAAAAGCGGCCTCGGCCTCATCGTACATCAGCCAGACGGAAGAAGGCTTCCGCGGATCCAGCGGCAAAAAAGATCTGGAAACAATGTTCCAGCTGGTGTACCTGAACGCAACGGCTCCCAGAAGGGATAGCTCACTCTTCAAGTCTACCATCCAGCGGAACAAAGCCCAATACACGATGATGGGTGCGAACCCGCAGTTCGCCTTCATCGATACGACGGTTAGTGTCCTGTATAAAAACAACCCACTTGCCCAGACAGCCGTACCAAAGGCTGAGCATTTCGACAAGATCGATATGGACCGGGCATTAGCCATCTATAAAGAACGCTTCTCCGACCTGTCAGGCATGCATTTCATCATTGTGGGCAGTTTCACGGATGCGGAGATCATACCATTGATCGAGACCTATGTCGCCAGTCTTCCTGCAAGCGGAAAGAAAACCAATTATGTCGACAACAAGGTAAGGCCGATGGTTGGGAACAAGACCTTCACCTTCGAAAAAGGAAAGGATGACAAGAGCCTGATACTGGCCATCTATAACGGCGAAGCGCCGTATTCGGTAGAGCAGTCCAGGAAAATCGCGATGCTCAGTGAGATCATGAACATCAAGATCATTGAGGAGATGCGGGAGAAGATCCAGGGCATTTACGGCGGTGGCACTTCCGGCAGCATGGAGAAAGTACCATATCCCAAATATGGTTTCGTCCTCCAGCTGCCTTGCGGACCAGAAAAGGTGGATACGCTGTTGAAAGCTTTCTACCACGAACTGAATGATCTCGCCACGAAGGGACCGGAACAAAAGTATCTTGACAAGGTGAAGAAACAATGGATGGAGGGTTACAAGACAGACATCAAAACAAATGAATTCTGGCTGTCAAAACTTCAGCAGATAAATAAGGGAGAGAGCACCACTGCCCAGTTCCTCAACTGGGAGAAGCAAGTGAATAGCATCACCCCCGCTGATGTAAGATCTGCCGCCATACTGATTCAAAAATCAACAACAAAACTCGTGGCGATACAGATGCCGCAAAAATGATTCGATGTATTGGGTATTGGACGTGGCGAGCCAGTAACTGAAGGGTCTGATCGAAAAGTGTTCACTGATGGACGGCATCGAATTGTTGCCGTCCGTCAGTGATTTTTTCAATACCTTGGAACTTTTCAATCATTCCAATACCCAATACTTTCTTTTTCTTTCATGCTGTTCAATTCCCTTGAATTCCTGCTTTTTCTCCCGGTGATTTTCTTCCTGTACTGGTTTGCAACGGGGAGATCGCTTTTTTGGCAGAACCTGCTGGTCCTGGCTGCCAGCTATTTCTTCTACGGATGGTGGAGTTACCAGTTCATGGGGCTCCTGGCACTGAGTACCCTGCTGGATTATTTTTATGGTTTCATGGTGGCTTCTCCAGACCGGAGGAAGGCGAAATTTTTTCTTTGGCTGAGCATCATCAATAACCTCGGGATCCTCGCTGTCTTCAAGTACTACAATTTCTTTGCTGCGCAGTTCCAGGCCGTCATGTCCTCGATCGGTCTGCATACAAGCCCGCTGCTGCTGGATTTCGCCCTTCCCATCGGCATTTCTTTCTATACGTTTCATGGAATGTCTTATGTGTTCGATATCTATCGCGGAAGGCAGCATCCTGTTTCCAGCGTGGTGGACTACGCTGTTTTCGTGTCCTTTTTCCCGCTGTTGGTGGCAGGCCCCATTGAGCGGGCGAACCACCTGCTTCCACAGGTGCAACAATCCCGCACCTTTTCATATAAGCAGGCAACAGAGGGTTTAAGATTGATCCTCTGGGGCTTTTTCAAAAAAGTGGTCATCGCCGATTTTCTAGCCGGTTGGGCAGACCGGATTTTTGACAATTATGGTGATTACAATGCTTTTTCGCTGCTGCTAGGGGTATTGGCATTTTCGATACAGATCTACGGGGATTTCAGTGGGTACTCCGATATTGCGCTGGGGACGGCTAAGCTCTTCGGTTTTGAGCTGCTCAGCAATTTCAGGTTTCCGTATTTCTCAAGAGATATAGCAGAATTCTGGAGAAGATGGCATATCTCCTTATCCTCCTGGTTCAGGGATTACCTGTACATTCCATTGGGCGGTTCAAAGAATGGGAAATGGCTGGCGGTACGGAATACCTTCATCATTTTTTTAGTGTCCGGCTTCTGGCACGGAGCGAGTTGGAATTTCATCATTTGGGGACTCCTGCATGCATTGGCGTTCATGCCATTGTTACTTGCGGGCCTTAACAGAAGGCATTTGACGAACGTCGTGGCAAAGGACAGCATTTTGCCCAGCCTAAAAGAACTCCGGCAAATGGTCACGACCTTTGCATTTGTGGCATTCGCATGGATATTCTTCAGGATGCAAACGGTTTCAGAAGCATTCGGCTTTCTGGCACATATCGGGAAAAGCATCATGGCCGATCCGGGTCAGTTCCTGCGTTCACCTGATGGGGATATCGTACTCGTATACATCGGACCATTCCTCCTCTGTGAATGGTACCTTCGAAAGGATGAACGACAGTTGAAGGTGCCGGGTCAATACAGATTCATCAGATGGGCGATATACATTGTCCTGCTCTTGCTCATATTTTTATTTTTCGGTTCTGAAAAACAATTCATCTACTTTCAATTCTAAGCATGGGGAAGTTCATCAGAACCATTCTGTTTTTTTTCCTTTTCTTCGGAGCTGTTGTCTGGGCCCTCAACGACTGGATGGGTAAGAACAATAACGAACCTGAGCATTACCGAAAGCAGTTCGAGGAGGTCGTACACCGTACATTCGATGCCGACGGCATCATCATCGGCAACTCCCATGCCGTGCATGGCATCCGCCCATCTATCCTTGACCGGACCGGGATTCGTTTTTACAATCTATCCCTGAACGGTAGTAATCCTTCATATTATCTCCATTGGTACGAGGAATTCTTCTTGCGGCATTATCGAAAACCGAAATATGTGATATACGCGGTGGACTTCTTTTCCTTTTCCTATAAAATGAGCTATCGTACACTTGAAGATGACAGCGAGTACCTTCCGTTTGTGGATGTCACGAGGCTGATGCTGTTGCCAGGGAAATTCAATGCGGAAAAAATCATCATGAACCGCTTCCCTTTACTTAAGAATGGGAAGGCGGTCATTGAAAGAAAAAAGAAACTTCATCAGGATACCTTTTGGAGACCGGAACAATACGACCGCGGATTCGCCGCCTACGAAACCCCTGTCGAGGCATCCAGCTTCTTGGTTCCACACCTCCCGGCGGAACTCATTGACGAAGCCAAAGAGATCAATGCTTTCAACCTCCTGATCGACAGGATCATTGCAGATGGAACAAAAGTGATATTTGTCGTATTGCCCGAAAATGGTATTGCAAAAGATGAGTACGCATCTTCAACAGCTATTGCCCATTTCCAAAAGGTCGCAGCAAAGCACCGCATCCCCATGTTGAACTTCAACACGGCATTGCGCAGTGGATTGAATGAGGACAGAAGCAACTTCAACGACTGGGTGCATCTGAACCCAAAGGGCAGCAAGGCATTCAGCGAGATGCTGGCGGATGCGCTG
Organism: Chitinophagaceae bacterium; assembly: GCA_044361845.1. GTDB lineage: Bacteria > Bacteroidota > Bacteroidia > Chitinophagales > Chitinophagaceae > Pollutibacter. The sequence continues at coordinate 5,403 of JBIKIB010000090.1, forward strand.
GAAGGGATCCTCGGAAAATGAAAACGTCCGACACCGCATGAAGGCGGTGGCGGACGAATATCATATAACGAGTAAGGATACCCTAATATCGGGTATTGATCAAGGCTTCATCATGGCGAGGAACTGATCGAACAGATAACGGCTGTCATGCGGTCCCGGCGTGGCTTCAGGGTGGTATTGTACGGAGAAGGCCGGGCTATCTTTCAACCGGATGCCTTCAATGGATTGGTCATTGAGGTTCACGTGGGTGATCTCCGTATTGGGAGAATTCCTGACGGCTATTGGATCGACGCCGAAGCCATGGTTCTGTGTGGTGATCTCGCAAATACCGGTGACGAGGTTTTTAACGGGATGATTCAGTCCCCTGTGACCGTGGTGCATCTTGAAAGTGGGTATACCATTCGCGAGGGCAAGCAGTTGATGTCCCAAACAAATACCAAATAAAGGTTTTTTCAATGCGAGTAGACCTTTGACCGTCTCCACAGCATAGGGCATTGCGGCAGGGTCACCGGGTCCGTTGGAGATGAAGAAACCATGCGGATTGAATTCCTGGAGGGTATCGACATCCGTGGTCGCCGGGTGAACGCGCAGGTAAGCTCCTCTATCGGCCATGCACTGAAGAATATTCTTTTTGATGCCGAAATCAAGCACGGAGATGCGGATGTCAGCATCCGGATGGCCGACGTGATATACTTCCTCTGTGCTGACTTTGGAGGCCAGTTCCAAACCACCCATACCAGGCACCTTGGCGAGTTGAAGCTTTAGTGCTTCCACATCATTGGTATCGGAGGAGATGATGCAATTCATGGCACCCTGCGTGCGTACATGCGATACCAGAGCACGTGTATCGATATCTTCAATGCCAACGATACCTTGTCCTTCAAGATATTCTTGGAGGGAGGCAGTGGCTTTCAAGCGGCTATAGTTTTCCTCCAGGTTTCGACCGATCAAACCCTTGATCTTTACGGAATCACTTTCTACATCATTTGGCGTGACACCATAATTACCGGTATGAACATTGTTCATGATCAGTACCTGCCCAAAATAACTGGGATCGGTAAAGACCTCCTGATAACCGGTCATCCCGGTGTTGAAACAAATCTCTCCGGATGTCGTTCCGATTTTTCCGAAAGACTTTCCATGATATACGTTCCCGTCTGCAAGGATGAGTACAGCATCCACCTGTTTTTTCTTCGTATCGGGCATTGCTTGGTTTATTTTTTATTGACCGGGCAAAGTAAAACAAAAAAGGCAAGACCCGGAAGTCTTGCCTTTATAAAAATCGATGATCATTTTCATTCTGCCGGAGTTTCCGTTGCAGGGGTTGAAGGAGTGATATCGCCGGGCGTTTCTTCACCTTCCGATTTCTTCTTACCTCTACTTCCACTGCGGCGGGTCTTCTTGGTCGCAGTCGCTGTTTCTTCGATGCCTTTACCGTAGATTTCGTTGAAGTCAACCAGTTCGATCATTGCTCTTTCAGCATTATCACCAAGGCGTGTGCCAAGTTTGATGATCCGGGTGTATCCACCTGGGCGTGAGGCGATCTTTGGACCAACGACGGTGAAGAGTTCCTTTACTGCGGCCTTATCGTTCAAGTAACTGAACACGATACGGTGCTGGTGCATGGTTTCTTCCTTACTCACGGCCTTCTTGGTCTTTGTGATCAGGGGCTCGATGTAAGTGCGCAGTGCTTTGGCCTTGGCGTGGGTGGTAACGATACGCTTGTAGGTGATGAGCTGAGATGCCATATTGCTCATCAACGCATCCCTGTGTGCCTTGGTGCGGCTTAAATTATTGATTTTATCTCCGTGACGCATGACTTTTTGATTTTAGGTTGTACCGGGTCAGGAATTACAACCTGTGAACAATATAAATAAAAATTGAGCACCGGACGAAGGATGGTTTCATCTATCGCCTATCAGGACGACGTTAGAGTTCTTCTTTGTCGAGACCGAGTTTGCTTAGGTCCATACCGAAGTGAAGGCCTCTTTCGTGCAGTACCTGTTCGATTTCTGCGAGTGACTTCTGGCCGAAATTGCGGAACTTCATAAGGTCTTCCTGTTCGTACTGCACCAATTCGCTAAGGCTGTTGATCTTTGCTGCTTTCAGGCAATTGAAGGCCCTGACGGACAGGTCGAGATCTTCCAGTGGGGTCTTCAGCATTTTCCGCAGTTGGAGGGTCTGTTCATCGACCAGGTCCTCTTTCTTCTCTTCACCTTTTTCGAAGGTGATGTTCTCGTCGGTGATGATCATCAGGTGTTGGATCAGGATCCGGGAAGCCTGTTTTACGGCTTCTTCAGGATGGATGGTACCATCAGTCTTGACATCCATGATGAGCTTTTCGAAGTCGGTTCGCTGTTCTACGCGGGTATTTTCGATCGCATATTTCACATTCCGTATGGGTGTGTAGATGGAGTCGATGGAGATCAGTCCGAATGGACCATCTTTCACCTTATTATCTTCAGCCGGAACGTATCCCCGGCCTTTGGTGATATGGAGCTCGATGGTGAGTTTTGCAGTTGTATCCATGGAGCAGATCAACAATTCCGGGTTCATCACCTGGAATGTGCCTGTGACATCTCCGATCATGCCCGCATTGAACTCAGTTTTACCTTTAAGATTCAGTGTCACTTTTTCAGCCTGTACATCATGGTCCATGATCTTTTTGAAGCGGACCTGTTTCAGGTTGAGGATCATCTCTGTCACATCCTCGGTCACTCCTTTGATGGTAGCGAACTCATGTTCTGCACCTTCTATCATGATACCGGAGATGGCATATCCTTCAAGCGAGCTGAGGAGTACCCGGCGGAGGGCGTTGCCGATGGTCACGCCATAGCCGGGTTCGAGTGGGCGGAATTCGAATTGTGCTTCGAAATCGCTCGCTTTCTGTAGTATGATCTTATCCGGTTTCTGGAAATTTAAGATGGCCATTTTTGATCGCGGTTTTACTTGTTTTCCCGGGTTTTCCGACCCGGCTAATGTGTTAGTAAGACGAAACCCAAAAGCTCCGTTACCGGAGCCTGTCAGGGATTATTTAGAGTACAATTCAACGATGAGCTGTTCCCTGATATTTTCGGGGATACTATCCCGCTCAGGCAACGCTATGAAAGTACCTGTCTTCTCCGCTTCACTCCATTCCAGCCAGCTGAATTTAGGGTTCTTGCCCCTGAGCTGGCCAATGATGGATGCATTTCCAAGGCTCTTTTCCTTCAAACCAATCACATCACCCGGCACGAGCCTGTAAGATGGTACGTTGAGAACTTCACCATTAACTGTTATGTGTTTGTGCGATACCAGCTGGCGTGCAGCAGGACGGGAGGCTGCGATGCCAAGCCTGTAAACGGCATTATCCAAACGAGCCTCAAGAAGCTTGATGAGGTTCTCACCTGTGACACCTTTCATCCGGGCGGCGTCATCGAAGGTATTCCGGAACTGGCGTTCCAAGAGACCATAGGTATACTTTGCCTTCTGCTTTTCTTTCAGCTGTATCGCATACTCACCGGGTGCCTTACGGCGCTTTGATGGACCATGCTGTCCCGGTGGGAAGCTGTTCTTGTCAAGGGGTCTGTTTCCGAGGATCTGCTCCCCGAATTTCCTGTTGATTCTGGACTTTGGGCCTGTGTAACGTGCCATGGAATTTATGTGATTTTTTATGTGCGGTGTACGATTATGAAAAAATCATAAAACCGAATCGTACACCCATGAGAAAATATATGAAGCCTCCATGGGAGGCGCTCATGAAAAATTATACCCTACGCTTTTTCGGAGGACGGCAACCATTGTGTGGAAGTGGCGTCACGTCATTGATCATGACGACTTCAATGCCAGAGTTTGATAAGGAGCGAATGGCGCCCTCGCGACCGGAACCAGGACCTTTAACATATACATCGACACGCTTCAATCCGGCTTCCAGAGCAACTTTCGCTGCGTCAGCGGATGCCATTTGTGCGGCATAGGGAGTGTTCTTTTTGGAACCACGGAATCCCATCTTACCCGCACTACTCCAGGAAATGACCTGGCCTGACTTGTTCGTGAGGCTGATGATGATGTTGTTGAAGCTTGCCGTGATGTGGGCATCTCCATAACTTTCTACTTTTACTACCCTTTTCTTTGATGCAGCTTTGGCGCTGGATCCTTGTGCTTTTGCCATGTGTTTATTTGACAGTTGATCATGATAGGACATCCCGGTACACCGGAACCTCTCCAACCCCTCCCCCTGCATCCGGGATCCGGCGATCGAAAAGTAAATGTTTGATGCAGTTTGTTACATCATAACTGGTAAATGGCACCAGGTGAAAGATATCATCAATCACCTGGTGCCAATCACCAATCATTGGTCAATTATTTCTTAGGTGCCTTCTTCTTACCCGCGACGGTCTTACGTTTGCCCTTGCGTGTCCGGCTGTTGGTTCGGGTACGCTGACCACGGACCGGGAGCCCTTTACGATGGCGAAGACCACGATAGCATGCGATGTCAAGCAATCGCTTGATGCTCATCTGCACCTCAGATCGCAGCTGACCTTCCACTTTGAACTCATTGTTGATGATGTTACGGATGGCAGTCAACTCATCGTCGTTCCACTCATTGACTTTCTTGCTGTAGTCAATGCCGGCTTTCTCCAGGATATAACGGGCAGTGGAGTTGCCGATACCGTAAATATATGTAAGACCAATCTCACCTCTTTTGGTCTTCGGAAGGTCAATACCGGAAATACGAGCCATATTTGTTTTTTACGAATTAGCTGATGGATGGAAAATGGATGAACCATTTCGGCATGAGCATCTTACCTGCCCCCGCCGACGGAAAAAGCCTTATCCTTGTCTTTGCTTGAAGCGAGGATTCTTTTTGTTGATCACAAAAAGCTTACCCTTGCGGCGCACGATCTTGCAATCGACACTGCGCTTCTTGATTGCTGCTCTTACTTTCATATCAATTGTGTTTGCGTGACTGCAACAATGCTGCAATCGATCTTTATGTTATTTATACCTGAATATGATCCGTCCCCTTGAAAGGTCGTATGGACTCATTTCCACACCTACCTTGTCACCAGGCAGGATGCGAATGTAGTGCATCCTCATCTTTCCGGAAATCGTAGCCAATATTTCATGACCATTCTCGAGCTTGACCTTGAACATCGCATTGCTCAAAGCTTCGATGATAACGCCGTCCTGTTTAATGAGTGCCTGTTTCGCCATACTTTTGGGTGTGCAAAGCTAGCAAAAATTTGGCAAGTGAAAAAAATCTTTTACAAAATGATTTTCAACTGTTTCTGCCATCAACAAAACCGGCCCCATGGTATCGTTACTACAGAAATCGGGATGATCCCCCATCTAAAACATATCCCGTCGGTCAACCCTGTCATGCATAGCAAAAGACCTGCCATTCACCCGTCACCCTTAGCCTATCTGCCCCCTTGCCGGAACATTGAGCTGACCTGCGAAACCCCCAACAACTGGTCGTAACGCCCACCTAGCTCCCGGTAATACACCAGAACCAGATAACTATTTTCCGTCTCCCAGCTATTGCTCTCGGTCTGGTCGAGGGAAAAAGGCCCTTCCGTACGCCTGCTATCGCGCGTCGCATAGCAATAATCATAATACCCTTGTTTGAGCAGCATGCTGGTGATGTAAGTGCCGCTGACCGGATCGAACTGCATCCTTGCACCCTCCGCCCGCCCATAACCCGACATTTCACCGAGTATGTAAAGGTCTTTACCCGGGTAGGGTTTCCCACCGGGGGGCTGGAATCTGAAATGTACTTTCGCATAGTCCGCATTCCAGTAAGGATTGATCTGTTCGGTGGTTTCGTTGAGGAAAAACCCGTTCATATCCCGGAAATAAAAATACTGGTTGGGTAGGCGGGGCTTTTCTTCCTGGACAAATACGGCGAAACTGCTGTCGGTATTCCGCT
>JBIKIB010000416.1:0-3401 GCA_044361845.1 Chitinophagaceae bacterium
GCTTTCTTTCCATTTTTCTTTCCCGGAGCGGGTGCACTGAGCGCTTCCGGAACCGCCACTTGTGGGACGTCTTCACCTCCGACCTTCCCCTGCATCTTCACCGCTGCCAGGGCCGCTAAAGCAGCTTTCTTTCCATTTTTCTTTCCCGGAGCGGGTGCACTGAGCGCTTCCGGAACCGCGACTTCCGGGACGTCTTCACCTCCGACTTTCCCCTTCATCTTCACTGCTGCCAAGGCCACCATCGCAGGGATATCGGCCTTGTCCGTCACCGCTTCATCAACTGGAGCCATGACTTCCGGTACCGCTTTCACACTGCTGCCATCAGCCAATTCCTGGAGTCGGCTCACCGGAGAGCTGCCTGTTGCCGTATCTGCAGCGACATTCAACGAGTTGGATGCGCTATGCGTATCCGCCATTTCATCCAGCTTCTTCAGGGTTGCAGACTCCTTCCGGCTGTCATTCACCGAATCCTGTCCGGATAATTCCTTATCTGCGGGGGATCTTCTGATCACAGAAGTGGATGATGGCTTCCTCTGAAGAACGGACTTTGACATTCCTTGTGGTTTGGTGTACGTATGATGACATTGGAACCATGAGAGGATGGTCCGTTACAAAAAAATGATCAGCAAAAAAAGATCACTTCACGCCGAATTCAAGGTCCATGATCTCCACCATATCCATGGAGGCGGACAGGAAATTCCGGAAGGATTTATTCCCGAGAAAATCTTCCGCGTCGCCGATGTAATTTGACCGGTAGTTGATCCGAAGATGCTCCTCTTCCGGCATGAAATGCAAATAGCCAAGGATGCAGTTATCGCTCAAACTCTCCAGCAACTGGTAGAATTCCAGGTCAGGTTCCTGATACAGATTCGGAAAAGTCATGAAAAGATTCACCAGGACCTTATCCTCATCCAGATTGAACAAAAGCAGATAACTGTATTCCTTGCTGCTCCCCTTATGGCTGAATACCATCAGGTCTTGCTCATCCTGTTTGTCATGATTGTATTCTGTGATCCCCAGGGAACTCAACACCGCACCTATTTGATTTACCAAGCCATTTGTCATATGTAAAGAATTAATGTTAGCCATCGCTGACGGAACAAGATAAAGCCAATGATCGGTAAAATGAAAAAAACGGAATAATATCCTGCATCTTGGATTTGAAGAGGGCATAAGGTGACCGCATAAGGCTATTTTACGCATCATGGATCAATCCTCCCGATCAGGGTTGTTGTATCAGCCTCCGGTGAACAGATTCCGGATGGCACAAGGCAGGTATCTGGCAGGCTCGCGGATCGCATCCTGCTGAGTCGGGGCGCATTCCGTCAGTGCAGACAATTGCCCGATCCCTTTTTCACGCCAGTCGTCGAAAGCAACGGTTGATGTACCGCACAGGATATAGACTTTCTTATGGTGACGTTTGGCGATCGAGAGGATCTCCCCGACAACTTTTCCGGAGAAGGATTGTGCGTCTACGCATCCTTCACCTGTGATGACCACATCCGCCTGTCGGATCTTCTCCTCGAGTCCGATCGAACCCATGATAAACCCTATACCGGAGATGAGTCTCGCCTTCAGGAACACCAGGCTGCCGCCTCCCATGCCGCCTGCCGCACCTGCACCTTCTGTGTTGGCAACTGACCGCCTGAAGGTTTGCCGGAAAAGCTCATCGAGGTGTCGGAGTCCGAGATCGAGTTGTTCGACCATTTCGGGCGAAGCGCCTTTCTGCGGGCCATAGATAAAAGCAGCTCCTTCGGGACCGAAGAACGGATTTTTCACATCGCAGGCGACCGTGACATCAACACCCCTCGTGATGTCATCTTCCGGCGACAGGATCTGATGGATCTGCAGCAGGTTACCTCCGCAAGGCTCGATGGAGTTACCCTCACGGTCAACAAAGCGATAACCCAGCGCATGAGCCATGCCGGTGCCAGCGTCGTTGGTGGCACTTCCACCGATACCCAGTATGACCTTCCGGGCACCTTTTTCAATGGCATGCCGGATCAGCATACCGGTACCAAAGGTTGAGCTCCGCATCGGATCAAGTTCACCGGTACGCAATAATGCCAATCCACTGGCAGCTGACATTTCGATGAAAGCGGTGTTGGTGGAAATGGCATACTGGTAGGCCGCTGTCATCGACCTGCCAAGCGGATCCTTTGCAACGGCGGTGACCGCTTCCGTGTTGAAATAGTATTGGATGATCTGCTCGAAGCCATCACCTCCATCAGCCATCGGATAGGATCCGACATCTGTATCAGGCATGATCGACAGCAACTCCTGCCTTATGATAGCACATAGTGAGACCGCATCGATGCTGCCTTTGAACTTATCCGGAGCGATGATGAACCTCATGTATTGAAAGATGATATGAATGAACGAAAGCTACCATCTGACCGGCTGGAACGTCCATCCCGGTTCGATCTTCTGCATTTCCGTTTCGTCATCTCGCTTTGTCAGACCACATCGGAGATAGTTCTCATGCAGTCGGGCCAAAGCAACCCTGTCAAGTTCCACGCCAAGACCCGGACCTGAAGGCACTGCCACCGACCCATCCTCGAACCTGAACCTGCCGGACGTGATGATCTCATCAGACTGCCAGGGATAGTGCGTATCCAGGGCATGCACCAGGTCGGGCAGGGCTGCCCCCAGGTGTACCATGGCCGCCAAAGAGATACCGAGATGGCTATTGGAATGCATCGACAACTCCCGACCGAAAGTCTTACAGATCGCGGCGAGCTGCATCGAGGCTTGGAGGCCTCCCCAGAAATGATGGTCGCTGAGGATGATGTCTTCCGACTGCAGCCGGATACCCGACGGGATCTCGTCAAATGAAGTGGTGCACATATTCGTCGCCAGCGGGATGCCCACTGCCCTTTTCACCAGTGCCATATCAGCCTGTCCACGCACGGGATCCTCCAGGTATTCGATATGCGGCTTCAGCGCGTTGCCGAACCGTATGGCCGTATCAACTGTCCATACACCATTGGGATCGATGCGCAGGGGGACCTCGTCACCAAACGCTTCATGCAATGCGATCACGGCATCGACTTCCTGTTGCGGGTCGAAAACGCCGCCTTTGAGTTTGATGGATTTGAATCCGAAGGTTCGGCACATCTCCTGTGCCTGCCGGACCACGCCCTGCGGATCGAGGGCGGCTGCCTGCCGTGCATTTGCCCATCCTGTCGCTTCCGGGTCAATATCGAAACCATGAGCACCGCCCGCACCTTCCGGCTTGTAGAACAGATAGGCTGCAAAAGGAACAGCATCACGCATCTTCCCTCCGAGGAGATCAACGATCGGGCGCGACATCACTTTGCCGATGATATCCATACAGGCCACTTCCACTGCACTGAAAATATGCACGAGTTTTCGTTGGTCCCAGGGTGCGAGTCCGCGTG
>JBIKIB010000091.1:0-11269 GCA_044361845.1 Chitinophagaceae bacterium
CAATCTGAAAGAGGACCCAAGGGAGGAGCGGGATGTATATGTCGGTCATCCGGAGGTGGTGAAAGCGTTGCGGGTGCAACTCGATGCGATCAAAAAATCGGAAAAGCGCATCGAGCAGCGGCAAGGGTACTAAGGGCAGGATCTTGTGGTCTTCGCAGCGGTTCGATCTCTATGATCTCCCGATCAATGAACGATGTAGGATGGACATTGCTATTTTATTTGTTGTGCATCGATTGGTTTTGTCCGCATGCACGTATGCGAAGACCATGCTGCTGATCGCTCCGGCATGGTGGGCAGTGGTTTTTTTCTGCGTGACAAGTGGAATGGTCTTTTTGTAGCGTAGTTCCAATGGCATAATTTGGTTGGATGGTCCTTTCATATATCATTGCCTCGTTGCATCTGATCGCGTTTGCGATCGGTATAGCTGCCTGTTGGCTTCGTGCGGAGCGGCTTCGTGATCTGCCGGTCGCTGGAAACTTCAAAGCAGTTTTTGTTGCGGATAATTTCTATGGGGTATTTGCCCTGATGTCTGTCGCTACCGGGCTTTGGCGGGCGTTCGGCACCTTGGAGAAGGGGTCGGCGTATTATCTCTCGAGTCCTGTGTTCCATCTGAAGATGGGTTTGTATCTGCTTGTCTTCGGGTTGGAGATATGGCCTATGGTGACACTTATCCGTTGGCGCATTCAACTGAAAAGGGGGTGTGATCCCGATATCGGACAGGCGCGCAGGTTAGCGATGCTCAGTCATATCGAAGTATTCCTGATGCTTGCGATGGCGGTAACCGCTGCCGCGATGGCAAGGGGTGTATTTATCTGATCGGGGATATTCATAAGAATTGAACCCGTTTGGTGATTTTAACGGAAGGGTCGCATGCTGCTTCTTTCAACGAAAAGATGCAGCATGCGATGCCTCTCTATCTTGTGATCCAGTTGAATTCGTATTCCAGTGGGGCTTTGATGGATGTGCGTTCTGCGATCTTACGGAAGCGGTCGGGGAGTTTCATCAAGTAGTCCCTTGCGCGTTCTGCGGCATCGTTGAGGTTTGAGATCTTAGCGATCTCCCATTCATTGATGAGGCTTTCCATGATATTGGTATAGTCTCTGGAAGTGTATACTCCGAGTCTTTGAGCGGCGTCGCTGAAATGCGACCAGCTTTCTCCGATCTTTTCACCTTGCTGCCGGAGGAAGTGAGCGGGCATGACGATTTTTTTGCGCATCATGTCTTCGAAGGCCAGCATCATATCGCTAGGGTCGATCTCGAATATGCGTGCTATGAAGCTTTTGTATGCTTTAGCATGGCGGGCCTCGTCGGCCGCCACGACTCCGCAGATCTTGGATAGATGGTTATTCCCGTATTGTTTTGCCAGTGTGGCGGTGCGTCTGTGGGATATGTTGGTGGCCATCTCCTGGAAGGAGGTGTAGATGAAGTTTCGGTAGGGGTCCCGGGCGGTTCCGATATCCATACCATCGGCTATGAGGTGTTGGGTGCTTATTTCCATCTGCCGCATATTGACGCGGCCGGAGAGGTAGACGTATTTGTTGAGCAGGTCTCCGTGTCTGTTTTCTTCCGCTGACCACATTCTGACCCACTTGGTCCATCCTTCGTCACCCGATTTTCCGATGCCTTCTATATCCGTAAGCCATGATTCGTAGGTGGGGAGTGCTTCTTCTGTGATGATATCGCCTACGAGTACGGCGAGATAGTCGTATGGCAGGTCCCTGCAAGATTCCCTCAGGTCTCTTATCTGTTCTGTGAAATTTTCGCTGTTGCTCTCCGGCAGGAGGTCGGAGGGTTGCCAATTTTCATCGATTTTTCCAAGAAAACTGTCAATCGCATCATCCATCTTTTGCGCAAGGAAGTGCATCACTTCCCTACGGGTATTGCTAAGGGTCATCAGTTCGGTCGTATTTGTGGGTTATTCAACTGGGCGTACGCAAGTTAAGATTAGATGACCTTTTCTTTCTGTATATTTTTTTATTTCGAGAATTTTTTTAATTCGAGCATTTTTTTGTGTGGAAACATGTTTTTTAGATGTCATTGTGGCAGTATCAGGTTTGTCTGTAAGCTTCCAGGAAATCCTGAACGGACTGTTCTGTGTTGATGCCGAGTTTTTTTCTGAGTCGGTATCGTCCGATCTCCACACCCCTAACGGATATGTTCATGAGTTGTGCGATCTCTTTGGATGATAGGTTCAGTTCGAGATAGGCGCAGAGTTTCAGGTCTGTGTTGGTGAGTTTTGGGTGATGGGTTTTGAGGTTTTTGAGGAGGTTGTTGTTGATTTCATCGAAATGGGATGCGAACCTTTCCCAGCCCTCATTATTCCTTTCGATGTCATGGAGCATGTGAAGAGCTTTTTTGATGTCGTGGTTTCCGTTGGTTTTTTTGTACAGTTGTTCGAGTGATTCCTTGACTTTCAGGAGTGCGTCGCTTCTTTCCACGAGGTGCATGGAGGTGTCCGCCAGTTCTCTTGTTTTCAGGAGTATTTCATTTTCGAGTTTTTCATTCTTCAGCCGGATGATCTCTTTATCGTTCTTTTCCAGTTGAAGCTGGTGTAAGACGTTTATTTGTCGTTGTTTTTCTTCGTACTTGAGTTTTTGTTTCAGTAGTTTTTTTCGTTGGAATGTTATGAGCATGCGAATGCCTAGCGCGGCAACGGCGAGGTATGCCATCCACGCCCAGAAAGACATGTACCAGGGAGGCAGTATGACAAAAGCATAGGTTGCTGCTTCGGATTCATGCCCGAGGTTATCCTTTGCCTTCACCCTGAAGGTATAGTTGCCGGAAGAGAGGTTGGTATAATCCTTTTCAGGGCGGCTTGTCCAGGGACTCCATTTTTGTTCGTACCCTTCGAGCATGTATGCGTATTCGATGTTATTTTCCATGCCATAAGCGGTGGCGCTGTATTCAAAATGGAAGGCATTGAAAGCCGGGTGAAGGCTGGGTTTGGTGGCCTTATTCCTTTCTTCTTCCGGTTGATAGCCGCCATATAGGGTGGAATCGTTCCTGCCGGATGCTTTTATGAGGCTGAGGATGACCTTGGGCCTGGAATCATTGGCGATGTATTTTTCATAGTTCAGGTGTATGATCCCACTTTCGGAGGCGATGAAGATATTTTGTCTGTTATAGGGATAGATGCTTTCGAAGCCGGAGAGTATTTTGCCCTTTAATTCCGGGAAAAAGGTGATCTGCGGCTTGCCCGGGTTTTGTTTGAAGTCGGCCACCCCGATTCGCTTACCGCTGCAGAACCAGATATTCCCGTCCTCATCCTCGTTCAGGTAGCGGATGTCGATATCCCCGATGGTGGTGTCGAGAAAGGCGGATCGTTCGAAGCGTCTTGCCGCACCGTTGAATTCAAATACGCCTTTAGAGGTACCGAAGAGCACTTTGTTACGGATCCTGAAGACGTGGTTGTCGAGTACGGATGGCAGTCCGTTTTTTTCGGTGAACAGTTCAGCGTTGAAGGATCTGCGGTCGGGACTGAGTTTGATGAGGTATACTCCCCGGTATGGGTGTGACGCCCAAATGCGTCCTTCATTGTCGATTGTCAGGAACCGCAGGGATTCATTGGTGCCACTTTGGAGATCACCCATATCCTTGAACTGTCCGCCTGCATATTCCAGCATCTTAAGTCCGGAGTAGGTTCCGGTGAGGATATGACGGGATGGGGTGATGGCATCCATGGGTACGAATAGCCATCCGGGGTTGCGACTGATCGGTTCGGCAGTACCGTTCTGCAAACGGAACAATCCGCCGGTATGAGCGATGAGTAATTCTCCATTGACATCATCCACTTTCCATGTCTGTCCTGAGCTGTTCTTCACCAGTGAGAAATCCCCTTTGAGGAATGAGAGGTCTTCCATTTCGTTATTGATGCTGACGGAGTAGACGCCATCGGAGCTGCCGACATAGAGTGATCCGCGGTGTATCCTTGCGCTGATGCCAGACACCTGGTTTTCTTTATTTGGGGTGATGAATTTGACGGCGGAGTGGTAAGAGATGATGCTGATGCCATTGTTGAGTCCGGTCCAAATATTGCGGTCACGGTCTTGAAAGACGCTGATGACATTGTTGTTCTGCAGCCCTTCTTTGCGTGCGATGCGCTGGATCAGTTCCCCTGTGTTCTTGACCACCAGGCAGCCGTCTGCCAGGGTGCTGACGGTGATCTCCCCATTGTTCATGCGTATGGCGCGAAAGACGGAGGATGTGCCGGCGGGAGCCGTGAATCGCGGGTCTTGCAACAAGCTGTCATGTTGCAGCCGGAATGACTGAAAATCCCCTGTGATCAGCTGGAGGGTATTGGTGGTTGAAGGGAACAGGCCGGCCATTGTTTTTCCTGTCAGGAGCTTGTCAGACCCTGCCATCGGCATCCAGCGCTGGTTTCTGAATTGGAAAAGACCTTTTGACCTGTCCTGGGCATAGAGTTTCCCGTCAGCTGTTTTCATGGATATCCAGTCTGTGGCGGCGGGGTAGACGGAAAAACTATTATTGTTCAGCTGTAGGATCATCCGTTCTGCCACCCTGAAGAACACGGATTCCCCGATGACTTCCATATCCCAGATATCGGTGATATTCCGTTGTCCCTCCGGCAGCAGCGGCATCAGGGATGTGAACTGTAGGTTTCCGCGGGTATCGGGTGAGAAATATCCGATCTCTCCCTGTCCGCCGGCATAGACAAGGCCTTTATTGTCTATGGCGACAGATCGGAGGATGGTTTTGTTGGGCAGGGGATGGATCTTCCAGAAATTCCCGTCAAAGGTCAGCAGGCCTTCATTGTTTGCGAAGTATAACCTTCCCTTGCTATCCTGATCGATATCCCAAGTCTGGGTTCCTCCGCGGTAGGCATCTTTGCTGTAATTGATGACCCTGGGGATGCCAATAGTGTTCTGAGCGTGGATGCTGATGGCGTGCATGAGCACCAGGGAGAGCAATGCTGTTTTCATGATGGTCTTTTTTCACGTTGGAACCCTTCTGACGGCAATGGTTACAGCGGGATGTTCAAGGTAATCATTTTTTTATTTCGGGAAAACTTAATGAGACGTAGTGTTGATGTAGTATAATTACTTGATAATCATTATTTTGTAATTTATTGATGTAGTCGTGATGTAGCTTGTGAATAGGTCATGGCTGGAAACCCATTTAGGTTTACCCGACGAATTGACTTACATAAATCATTTTAAAACTTGCGTAAGAAAAGAGCGTTGAAAAAGCTCCCCATGCTGGCATTATCTGTGCTCTTTGGGCTTTTTGCTTTTGCACAACGGCGCACGGTATCCGGCCGGGTGGTTGATGTTAGCGGTGCTCCGATCTCCGGGGCTTCGGTCATTTCGCGAGGCAGTGCGGAGGGTAGATCCACGAATGCGTCCGGAAATTTCAATTTAAAATTTCGAGATCGTCCTTGGATTTTCGATGGCGCACTTGACGGGTCATTCGCAGAGCGGATCCCACCGGGAAGTGCCTTTCAATATCTGGACCTTTGCGGATATCTCTGCTGCGACCGGACTTGACGCCAATAAGGGTTGGATGTAGGAACTGCCTATCAGGTTGCGCGTTCAGCTTTTTCCCAGTTGACAGACTGTCGTTGTGATAGCAGGCGGAAGCATCCCATGAACAGGGATAGGTTCATGACCAGGAAGTAATAAGGGATGAACAGCAGTTTGATGCGGATCGACCTGTTCTCAAAATACCATCCTGCTGCGGCCGACATGTAGAACAGGCCCTGCAAGCCGCAGAGCGTGTCGTACAGGCCGGTCATGTGATCGCCATCCTGCAGTGCCAGGTGGATATTCACGGGCAGCATGAGCAGCAGGCAGATGGGTGTCAATGTCCAGCGAAGTACCCTGTGTGAAATGTACTGAAAGGAGAGTGTGCCATATTTGAAGATATTGAGCAGTGGCCAAAGCCTGATGACTGATTGTAAGCCACCTGCGGAGATCCTGATCTTGCGTTTTATTTCCTGACGGATATTTGCGGAAGCGTGTTCGATGGCGAATGCTTCCGGGTCGTATTGTATGATATAGCCTTTCATTGCGATCCTGAGGGATATGACAAGATCGTCGAGCAGGGTGTCCGGTTCCATGAGTTCATAGTGTTCGGTCCTGATGGCGAATAATTCCCCTGCCGCGCCGATCGCCGAGTGCAGTTCGGCATCCCATTTTTTAAGGGTTGATTCGTATTTCCAGTAGGCGCTTTCCCCGGCGGCTGCGGCAGCATCTTTTTGTTTCTGTATGATCCTTTTCTCGCCGGATACGCAGCCCACTTTGGGGTCGGAGAAGAATCGGACCATCCGCCTCACCGACTCCCGTCCCAACATGGCATTGGCATCGCAAAAGACCACGATGGGTGTTTTTACAAACGCCATCCCACGGTTCATGGCACCGATCTTTCCATTGCGTTCGGCCTGATGCTGCACTTCTATCCCCGGGTAATGCTTCAGCAAATCCTCAGACCCGTCGTCGGAACCGTCGGTGATCCAAAGTACATGAAGTTTATTTTTCGGGTAGTCCAGGTCGTTGGTATTTTTCATCTTTTCGGCTACTTGTTCCCGTTCGTTGTAGGCCGTGATGAACAGGGTCACGTCTGGTTCATATGACAGGTCGTATGGGAAACTCCTTGCGATCCCAAGAGCCCGTCGTATCCTGATGATCAGAAAAAGCAGGATGCCGTAGCCGATGTATGTGTAACATACGATGGCGAATGCGAGCCAAAATATCATATACCAGGTGTTCATGTGCACGATCTTGTCATGTTAACAATGAAGTGGTGCCTTCTCGGGCGATGATTTTTCCTCGACCACTTGCCGGTAGATATCCAGCATTTTTTCTGCCATTCTTGTCCAGGAGAATGTACTTGCCCGGAGATATCCGTCTGTGATCATTTTTCGTCTGATGCCGGGGTTCTCCTGCACATGGATCATCGCATCTGCCATTTCCCCTGGCGATAGTGGGTCGGTGATGATGGCTGCAGAGCCTGCCACTTCTGGCATGGAGGATGTGGATGAGGTGATCACCGGTGCACCGCAGGCCATGGCTTCGAGTATGGGCAGTCCGAAACTTTCCCGCAGGGATGTGTACAGAAAAAGGTCACACTGGCTGTAGATGGCCGGAAGGTCTTTGTGATCGACATACCCCGTCAGAATGATCCGGTCTTCGAGTTCGGTTTCACCGGTGTATTGCAGTAGTCTTTTCAGCGATGACCGGTTGAAGTCTGTCAGGACCAGCTTCACATCATCTTTTGTGCGTTGCAGGTACCGGGAGAATGCCTGCAGCGTACCCGGCGTGTTTTTCTTGGGGTCCATGTTGCCGAAGAAAAAAAAGTAGCGGTCAGGTAACCCGTATTTTTTTCTGATGCGCTGGAGTTCGGACTGGTCCGATACTTTTTTGAATCCTTCCCCTACGCCATTGTACACCGTCATCAATCTCTGATCATTTTCCATCCTAAAATGATGGCTGATCCTTTGTTGTTCGAATGCTGACACGGTGATGATCCTCCGGCAATTTTTCACCAGTTCGGGCACGACCCATTTGCGATAGAGGTTGCCGAATTTTTGATAAGCGGAGTTGCTGCTTCGCATGATCGACAGGGTGCTTCGTTCCAGATAGATGATATCGTGCAGGGTGAGGATGAGTGGGATCCTGCAGTTGACGGGTCCTGTGTTACCGGTGCAATGGAGGATATCGCAGCCATGTTTTTTTGCTGCGATGGGCAGAGATATCTGTTCCCATATCGGGTAAGGACCGCCTTTAAGCGTGACGATCTTCATGTTCGCGGTTTCCCTGATGACATCATGGTCATCGTCCGGTTGTACGAAGACGACATATTCATCCGGTTGATCGATCTTTTGCAATTGCCGGATCAATTCTATCGCAACCATGTCCATACCGTGTTTTTTCTTCCTGAAGATCCGTTGTGCCTCGATCCCTATTTTCATGATTTGTTCGTGATTTGGGCGGTATGCCTTGTGTGGATAAAAGTGTCATTGGCCCCTCGTATTTTTAGCAATGCGAGGGTCATGGCGAACATGGCCTTCGGCAGATGTGTGATGGCCCGGAGTGTTTTTTTGTCTGCAAGTTTTTCAGGAAACGCGAGGATGAGGGCGAGGATATATGACGTGCATATCAGTGTCCAGGCCGGATTGAGCAGTGCTCCCGTGTGGAGCAGTTGATTGGTGATGAGGAATAGTGGTCCGAGTACCGATACGGCTCCGAGCAGCAGTATCCTCGGTGGCTGAATGAACTGGAGGACTTTTTCGAAATAGTCGATATTTCCTTGTTGCCACAGGGCTTTCAGTGCGGGACGAATGTCTTTGCTGAAGTAGTGCAGCTGCGCTGAGATCCATCGTCTGCGCTGGTGTTGGAGTGAGGTCGTGTCCTGGATTTTTTCATCATAAATGAATGCATCATCGATGTATTCGATGCGGTGACGATCGCGGAGTATCCTTAGTTCTATTTCTTTATCGAATCCCCCGACGGCTTCTGCATCCATCATGATCTCTTTGAAGTAATCATACCTGAATGCCATGCCGGAGCCGATGATGGCGGAAGACAGACCGACCGCACGATGTCCTTTCCGGAAGATATGGTTATTGATCTCTTCGCTGACAGCATCAAGGATCGCGATGTCGGTGTTGGTGTTTTTGGCTGTCCTGTGTCCCTGTACTGCGATGGTGCCGGTACTGAAGCAGTCATTGATCTTTTGCAGGAAATCAACTGCCATGAGGTTATCGGCATCCAGCACCACTGCGATATCATATTCATCGGGGAGCAGGTGCAGTGCATGTTTGATCGCTTTGGCCTTGGTGCTTTTTTCGAAACTGACCTCGATCACATTGACCGGTATGGCACGCAGTGTGTCAAGGGTCTTGTGCTGCAATCCATCCGCGATGACGATCACATCATAGGCAGAGCGGGGGTAGTGCTGTGCGAGGGCATGGGCCGCCACTTCGATGATGACGGCGTCTTCGTGGTATGCGGGTATCAGTACAGCGATCTTGCGGAACGAGGTTGACCTTGCATAGGATCGACGGCGGTAGAACATTCCAGATACGGAAAATATGAATATATAGAGTACGGGTACTCCTGTTAGTATCAGGCAGATCCATTGTATGATCAGGTAGATGGATGTGGTCATTTTTATTGGTGTGTTTTCCGTTGAGCAAAGGAAATTTTCCGGCCTGTATCTTTTATTCAGTTTCGGATCCAATCCCTTGTCTTCAACGCCCATCTGCGCAGAAAAGGCATGTATTTCCCACTTCTCAGGTTATAGATCACGGATTCTGCATCGAAGATCATCTGGAAATTCGCCGTGCACAGAACAGGTTTGCCAGAGATCCTGTTGATTTCAGCGGCCTGCCTGACATCACTTTCTATGAACAGCACGTATGGTTTTGACATATAGGTTTTTGCTTTGTGCTCCGCGTGGTTTCCTGCTTTTTGCCGTGCTTTCATATCCGGCATATCGAGCATGACGAGTTCGTTGTATTTGATGTTATGGTTTCGGAGCCATTCTTCCGTTTCCTTTCTGTATTTCTCAAGGCGGGAAGTGACGATGGTCCCTATCCTGCTTCCCGGGATGAACAGGGGTGCGGCGTTCACCAGGAATCGGACATATCGTTCGCCGTCATCATTATCTTCTTCGTCAGGGTCGACGGATAGTACTCCGTCGATATCGAAGCAAGCTTTTTCCAGGGCGGTGTGGTTCAGGATATTCCATTGGAAAAAGCGTGGAAGAGGGACGACCTCGAAATAATAATCGACAGTTTTCTCTTTCCCCGGTACCATGTACACTGCGCAGTATTTGATCTCGAATTTTTTTTCCGCATCCTTCAGGGTTTGTCTGGACCTATCCATGGCTGTTCCGGAGGCAACGCTGTCATCCACCACCAGGATTTTTTTCATGTCTTTCAGGTTGAAGAACCGGCTGCGTTCTCCTGCCTGATAGATATGACCATTCAGGAAGGAGTGGATGTCTGTGTAGGGCAGGTTGAGGTATAATGCGAGCAGGTTGGCCGGCAGCATCCCGCTTCTGGGGATGCCTATGATGAGGTCGAAATCCCGTGGCAGTATGCTGAGCTTTCGGAGGATGATATTATTCAGGTCGGTGACGTTTCTGTAATGCATGTCGGATGTTATTGATGTGAATGTGCTGTGATGCGGTCGTATATCCGTTGAACGCAGTTCGTCCAGCCATGTGTCCCGGCGAATTTGATCCTGTCATCCGCTTTTTTTTCATCATCCTCCCGCAATGCCTTGTCAATGGCATGCAGATGATCCTCTTTCGTGGTGCAGAGGTATGTGTACTCATGGAACATACCCATGGCATCTGTCATGGTCGCAACGACCGGCTTACCCATGGCAAGGTATTCATCCACTTTTCTTGGGTAGTTACCAATGGTGATATCATTGACTCGTTGCGGATTGATGCACACATGCATTCCCTTAATATGTGCGGGTACCTGGTCTTTCGGGATGCTTCCCGGGAAATGGATATTGGGAAGTGCATGCAAGCTGTGTGATGCGAAGGTTTCATCTTCTTTTCCGATCATGACGAAAGAGTATTCCGGTCGTTCAGATGCTATATGGCAGATGAGGTCTGCGTCCAGCCGAAGGCTGTTGATATCTCCGATATATCCGATCCTTGGAGGGGGGATGGATGCCAGGGCGGGCGGCAGTGGCATGTCTTGTCGGGGGTCGTATGCACTTAGGTCGACACCCTGACCGACGTCAAAACTATTTTTGTTGTATTTCAGTGCATAGTCCCTGAGGCGTGCTGCATTGCAGATCACGAGATCACTCTTGGCCATCAGCAAGGGTTCCAGCCTGGGTGCATGTCTCTGCCAATATGCCATTGGTTGGAGGTTGTCTCGTCTGTAATACACGGATAGCTGCGGGCGAAGGATCTCTTTTCCATGGAAGCTCCGGTAGATGTCATTGTCTATGAGGTGAACAACGTCCTTCATTTTCAGTTTTTGCATCATCCTCCTGAGGTAAAGGAAGATGCTATGATTGTTCAGCTTGTTGAAGAAGTCGAAGACCCGTCCCTCGGGCAGTCCATTGACGGGCCATGCGAGGAAGGGAAGATCGATGACCGTCAGGTTGGCGGTTATCCTTCTGATCATCTCACGGGGGATGCGCTCTTTTATATTCCTGTTGTCCCTGCGCAAGATGGCGGGATTTCTGAACCATCCCATCATGTCGCGTGGGCTGTTGACATACAGCACCCTGTTATCCTTTGAGATCTCCTTGGCGATGTCAATGGCATTGGAACCGATGGG
>JBIKIB010000092.1:0-11198 GCA_044361845.1 Chitinophagaceae bacterium
GGGCGCTTTCGCAGGCCACTTGCCCGTCGTATCCCCATTGACCATGACGCCCATCATCCGATGATATTCTGCCGTATCAAGCGACGCCGGCTTGCTTGTGATGGATGTATCATCCGGTGATATCCCCTTTTGGATGCTGGCTGTATCCTTCACGGTTACCTCAACAGGACGAATCGTACCGGCATCGGAATCACAGGCAACAAAAGCGAATGACAGCATGGAGATGAATATCAGTCTGGCATGAAACATGGTATGCATATTAAAAATGAAAAAGTCCTTTGCAACCGGTCTTTAGCCAGTCGCAAAGGACGATCAGGAAAATGTCGTGCTGAAATGAATCAATCCTTTTTTTCAGCCTTTTCGTCACCGTCGAACTTATCGGTGAGCTTGTCCCAAAGCTTTGAAGCGCCTTCCTTAAGCTCGCTGAGCTTCTCTTTGGCTTCTTCCTTCAGTTCGCCGGATTTGGCTTTGTCCCACAGTTCTTCCGCTTTGTCCTCTACTTTTTCCCAGGTCTCTTCAGCCTTGTCTTCCAGCTTGTCAAAAGTCTTTTCCGCATCGCTGGCCAGTTTTTCGGCAGCACTTTTCATTTTGTCGATCGTGGACTCCTGCCCAGCAGCATCGTTGGCTTGTTTCTCTGACATAAGATCCGTTTTTAATGTGATTGATGAAATATCTTGTCTTCCACGCTGGATATCAGAAAATTAGGATACAAATATACGAAGGGTTGATATGCTCCCCGAAAAAGATATTGGGAAGATTCAAACAGGAAAAAAATCCATGTAAAACAACTTGCTGCGGTCAAAGCCTGATCCTGTTGGAAAGCAATTGTCCCAGGAAAACCTGCCCTCTGGCATTCAGATGGGAATCAAACCTGAAATACAATGGCTTTTTTCGATTCTCCTCAATGATGGTATCTGTCGGGTCAATGAAATCAATGCCGGGAATTTCAGAAACGATCCGCCGAAGGTTTTGGTTGACAATACCGGGATCGATATCCGGTGCATGGAAAAGCCGATCGATCTCCGCTCGTTTGTCAACATCCACCTGATAGATCGGTGGAATATAGAGGACCGTGATCTTGCTCTTCAAAGCCATGTCGCTGAGGAGTCGTGAATAGAACTTTCCGATCGAATCAAGCCAGAGTGGGTCCTTTTGTATCCTGATCTCGTCCTTGTACCCGATCCTGGTGAGTGAATCCATGGCCGCCTGATCAGACCGATCCTTTGAAAAGATATTCGTCGAAAGCCTGAACGTGTTGGCCAGTCGGAAGACGTATGATTTATTGAACATGCTCTTCATACCGGTCGTGTAATACTGATCGCAGGAAATGGAAGCAGCACGTCCCGGGGCGAAGAGGCCGGCCTTCAATGCCGAATCCAGTTGCCGCTGCTGGAGATGATTGTTGTAAAAATCATTGATGTAATTGAGGATAATGATATGGTCAGGCTTGATCTCGTCGACATGAAATCGGTACCGTGAGTACATGCGAAAAAGGTCATCTCCCGGAATGCAGAGATTATATACGGAGATATCATCCCTGGATGCTTCCAAGATGGATGCGATCATGGAATCTTTGTCGCATCCCCACCCCCATCCGAAGGAATCACCGAGCAGCAGGACACGCTTCTTTTTCTTGGAAGTCCATTCCGTGTCGCGATACCCTTTGGAATTAGACGATAAGCTGACAGGGGGGGCTTCCCGCATCATCATATAGCCTTTGGTGTTCGGCTTCATGAACCGATAGTTCAAAGCCCGGTTCCGGCAGAACATATCAGCCTCCCATGCGGTATTCGGAAGGTTCGGCATGACAATCCTCACCACCATTTCAGCCATGCCGAAACCAAATATCAGTCCTATCAGGATCGCGATCACTGCCGTTGCTTTTTTCATGTTCATGGAATTAGGGTATGGGCCATTCGACCTGAGAAGATGTGGGTGTATCCGGCCATAGCCGGTCTAAAAAAAATCCTTCCTTGCAATAGGAGGAACAAAGAAAGAAGAATTTTTTGGAAGATTCAAGATGCCAGGCACAGATAGTTCTGTAAGATATACTGATGCCCATAGCACCGAAAGGGAGAAATCTTATTTGCTAATATTTTTAGTAATTTGCGTGCATGCCTTACTACAAAATCGCCATTACACTGAAGACCGGCCGGATACATCAGGGCATCCGGTTATTGGAGGTGTGGAATCCTGATACCGCCCTGCGGATGGTGGAAAAAATGGCAAAGGACCATTACGGAGAAGGGAAGATCCGAAAGATCGACGTCGTGATGTTACCGAAAAGCTCCGAGGATGTCAGACAGTTTTTGGCAAGGCAGGGAAAGAAATGATCGCGTGGGCCAACACCTCGCGGGTATGTGGGCTTTGTGAAGCGGCAACTGCCGACTGGATCTGGCAATTTACCGGCACGATGGGTTTGTGTAACCGGTGAAATGATGCGGATGCATGGACAGCTATCTCATCCGCAGCGAGGATTCCTGGCTACAGGAATCTCACCAGATCCTGCCGGAGTGGTTTTTCATTCCAATGCTCGTGCAGCACCATCGCTGCCCCAAGTGCCGTGGCTTGTCCCACTTCCGCTGCTGCGATCCTCAGTGACGGCAATTCACGCCGAAGCAGTTCCATGAATATCCGGTTCCGGCTGAAGCCGCCATCGATGTAAAGGTTTTGCACGTTTGAAGACGCCACGAGGCGGATCTTTTCGGCTTGCATGGCCACCAGGCCGGCCAGAAAATCGTAATACGCTTCTGATGGTGTCGACCATTCCGTTGTTGGGTCATGAGAACCGTCGGTATAAAGGTTTGCCGTCACCCTATCGGCCATGTCGGGATCCCATCCGAGGCCAAGATAGAAATCCTTTGGATTACCGAATCGGAGGGAGAGGGATGCCACTGCTTCAGCGTGCCGGAAGCCGGCATTCAACCGGGATGACTTCACCGGACGGCCTTCATAAGTGAGGTAGCAGAGACAATCCTGCGCAAGTTCTTCAGCCGTCAGTGAAGCATCATTGAAAGGGTTCAGGCAGATATTCCAGGAGCCGGAAGACAGCAGCATGAAAGGCTCCGTCATGCTTCGCAGATAGGGCAGCAGTGCCGATGAGCTGTCATGCATGCCGATGCCGGCGATGATCCTACGGCCTTCGATATCGATGGTGACAGGTTCTGCGGCAGGGCGGATCGGAGGGAAGAGTGCGGCGATCCCTTCCTTTACTGTCCATGCATGGAAGTCCATGCCGCGAAAATCCCAGCACATCGTATGGCAACCGATGCTGGTGTATTCGGAGAAAAACCTGCCGGTGAGTCTGCTGCTGATGTATTGAGGCAGCCATGTGCTGTGGTGGATCCTTTGGAAAAGGGGATCATCGTCTTGCTTCAGTGCGAACAGCTGCATGCCTGTATTGAGGTTACCCAGTTCAGGGGAGGCAGTTTCCGCATATACGTTTCCGTTAGTACCATACAGGGCATTGAATCGCTGTTGAATCCGGGGATCCAGCGGACGCAGGTAATCGAGCACGGGGTGTACGGGCCGCCCCTGGTCATCGGTGTTCACAATGGTCGCGCCGTATGTCGTGACATTCAGGGCACGCAATTCGTATGCATCATCATCCATGATCCGACGCAGTTCCTGCCGGATCCGGGCGGTGAGTGCATCAAGGTCTTCTGTGAGGTATCCTCCGGCATCCACGACCTCCGGCAGATCGAAGAACTCGGAATGTACCACCTGATAATCCCTGTCGAACACCAGCATCTTCTTATTGGTCCTGCCGATATCGAATACTATGATCACGGGTGTCCTTTCCATCACAATCCGGTTGAGATATTGAGTGTTCCGCGTTCCTGCACCAATACATCCCTCAACTTTCTTTGGCGGAAGAACTGCAGGGGATGAATTGCGGCTCCTTTCCTGAGGCGGGCTTCTGCGAGGAGTGGGCGGAGGTCTGTGCGGAAGACATCCTGCAGGATCTCCTGAGCGGCGACGGCATCATTGCGTTCCTGCGCTGCGGTGAGTGCGGCACGGTCGACGCACAAGGCTTGTGCGTAGGCCAGCATCAGGGCTTCGACCGATTGAAGCAGATCCTCCAGTGGATCCTTCACATTGTGGCTGGCATCGATCATCCAGCCGAGGTCGCGTGCATGGTCCATACCCCGGGCATCCATCCCTTCGACGAGTTCGTTGAAGATCAGGAAGAGCTGGTACGGACGCATGGATCCCGCCGTGAGGTCGTCGTCCCCGTATTTACTGTCATTGAAATGAAATCCACCCAGCTTGCCTTCCATGAGCAAGAGCGAGACGATCTGCTCGATGTTGGCATTGGGAAGATGGTGGCCGAGGTCGACCAAGGTGTATGCTTTCGGCCCCAGTTTCCCGGCAAATAGCAGTGACTGCCCCCAGTCGCCGACCGTCATGGAGTAAAAGTTGGGTTCAAAGGCTTTGTATTCCACGAACAGCTTCCAGTCATCCGGCAGTGCTGCATAGATCTGATGCATCCCCTCCAGGGTGTGCTGGAAAGCTTTTCTGAAATTGAGTTGTCCGGGAAAGCAGCTGCCATCGCTGAGCCAGACGGTGAGGGATTTCGAGCCGAGGGCGGCACCGTGCCGGATCACATCGATGTTATGTTGTACCGCCTGTCTGCGAACGGCGCCATCGACATGTTGCAGCGAACCGAACTTATAGCTCAGCGACTGATCTTTTTGATCCTGGAATGTGTTTGAATTGACCGCATCGAATGTGATCCCAAGGTATTGGGCCTGCTGCATAATGGCTGCATGGTCGCGGGGAATATCCCAGGGGATGTGCAGGGATATCGCACCGCTGCTGGCATTGAGGGCATGCAGTAGGCCGACATCCTCGAGTTTCTGTTCCAGGGTACCCGGTTCGCCGGATCCGGAGAACCGACCGAATCGTGTGCCGCCGGTACCGAGCGCCCAGCTGGGGATGGCGACGTTGAAGTCCATTAATTTTTGGATCACATCTTCCGCATCAGGGATGAGTGCGGCGGTGTATTCATATCTTTTTCTATGGGGAGCGGAATGTGCTTCGTTGAAAGCTTGGATGGCTGACTTTTCAATGATCATGACCGTATGCGTTTGTATTTATTTTCGGGGGGGGGTGATCGATCAGGCATGCAGGCTGTTCCCGTATCCGACGATGAATACGGAGATGACGATGATGATGATGCCTGCGATGATGGTGTTTCCGGTCACCCTGTTCACCCCCTTCCATTCTTTGAGGACAAGTCCCCACAGGTTCGCGACAAGGATGATGAATGCCATGTGTAGGATCCAGGAGCTGGGGCCGTTGCCAAGCTTGCTCTCACCCATTCCGTAGAAGAAGAACTGCAGGAACCATGTGGTCCCGGCGAGTGCGGCGAAGAGATAGTTCTTCAGCAGGGGCGTCCGGCTATCGGTATAATCCCCGAATGACCGGTTTCGGATATTGAGGATCATGCACCAGATGAAGTTGGTGGTGAGGCCTCCCATGAGCAGGACGACGTAAACGACGTTGTTTTGAAAAAGGAATTCTCCTTGTCCCGGGTTAGCAGATTTCCAGGCATCATTGGCGACGGCCGCCATCGACTGTCCTGCTTCGAGACCGAAGTTGAAGCAAGCACTCAGGACGCCTGACACGATGGCCACTGCCATGCCGGTTCCGAACTTGTATTCTGTTTCCACGGACGCCCCATGTGGATCGGTGGCTGTCCCTTTGAGTTCTTTTTCCTTCATCATGCCGGCGCGTCCGCTCACGATGATCCCGACGATGCAGACCAAAAGCCCCGCCAGGATGGTGATCCCCCAGTCTGAGCCGACCATTGTGCTGAAGCTGTCCTTTCCCCCGACCGGATTGAAATCGTAGTATATGGCCGGGATCAGTGCACCGAAAACCATACAAAGACCGAGGATGATGCTGCTGCCGAGCGATACCCCAAGGTACCGGACACCCAGACCGTAGGTGAGTCCGCCAATACCCCAGAGGACACCGAACAGGTAAGTCATACCCAGGACGGAGGCTGGTGACTGAGCGATGATATCGGTGAATCCGGGTATCGTGAGCCATGCGGCGAGGGGCGGTACGATGAGCCAGGAGAAAAGGCCTCCGACGATCCAGTAACTTTCCCATTGCCAGCCCCTCACCTTTTTAAAGGGTAAATAGAAACTGCCGGAGGCGAAGCCACCGATGAAATGGAATATGACGCCGAGGAGTGCAGACATGATGGATCGTTATGGAGTTTAGTACGGCAACTTATGGATATTGGCAGGCTCAACCATCCTGTTCTTACATGAAACAGGGCGGGTATGCTGTGCGGATGATGCTGTCAGGATGAACAGTTCATTTTCCGAAGAGTGCATCTTCCGTTTCTTTTGCGGCGAACATCATTGCCGCATCGTGTCCGATGCCCGGCGTCTCGACCTTTCGCCAATTGAAGGTCCATCCGTTTTTAGCGGCAAGTGATTTTGCGAAGGCATAGCAGTTTCTTCCACGCTCCAGTCGGTGGCGACCCTGTATCATACCTTCCGGACTGTCATCGAAGCTTGGCTTGGGATAGATGTCATCCGTACCGAGATACAAGGTGAGGGGTGCTGCGAGATAGGCTTTAAGGACTTTATCATTGCTGAGCGCTTCGGGGAGTCCGCCAAAACCATAGCCAAAGGGCTGATCCTTTGTGGGGAAGAGGTCGGAGCCGGGATTGCAGGCCACGATGCGCTTTGCTTCCCCTGGCAGGAATGCGGCCATGCGGACGAGGAACTGCCCACCTGCGGAATGCCCGACGAGGTAATAGGGCATCGACATATTCTGTTCCCTGGTCCGGATGAAGTCAACAATGCCCGGCACCATGGCATAGGTCCATTCCCCCTGAGACTGCACCTGCTTTGCCTTCATCAGTCCGCCGCGCTGGTAACGGGCAGAGGGAAACCGCAGGGAGTCGAACAGGGGCGTCACGACGATGGCTTTGAAACGCTCCGCCATGTTGATGGCGAAGTTGCGGTAGTCCTCCGCATTCCTGCGCACGCCATGAAAGACAACGATGACCGGTCCGTCGGTGTACGTGGGAGGTCGGTAGGTATAGAGGGTGAGTGGCTCACCATGGTTTTCGAACACGAGGGAGGACGCCCCTACCGGCAGTTTCTGGGCATGGATCTGTGTCATGAAAAGAAGAGACAATAAAAGGAGGATGCTGCGGAACATGGTGAAATGGTTTGAAAATGTATCTGATGATATCCTTCGTATCACAACTTTGTGGAAAGGTATGATTCCACATAAAGATGCAAAGGATATCCGAAACTTCACCGGCGGATCTCGCGACTGTGGAGACCGACCATTCCAGCATAGCGCAAGAGCCGGTGATACAGGACCAGAAGATGATGGGTCACATCAGTACGTTCTGCGTACAGATGCGAGTGCCAGGGACAGTTGATTGCGGGCGACCTGGTAGGTGATGCCCATCATCTGGCAAATGTCAGCATATTCCAACCGGCAATAGAACCGCAGGTAGAGGATCTCACGTTGTCGTGGTGGGATCTGCTCGAGGGCCCTCAAGAGCCTTTCGATGCGCTCCCGTTCTTCTTCGCGCGCCACGATGAAGTCTTCTGTACTGATCTGGAAATCCATCTCCAGCGGTACCGCACCGGATCGTTTTCGTTTTTCCCGAAAATGTGCAAGGATCCTGTTGCGGAGTGCACCCAGGAGGTATGACTGGATGGATGTCACAGGAGGCGGTGTCTTCCTTGCCCAGAGCTCGATGAAGATATCATGGATAAGATCCTGCCGCGAGCTTTCCTCCGGCACGACCTTCCGGCCATATCGTTCCAGCATATCGTAATGGGCACAGAACAGGTCTGCCAATGCGGATCTGTCGCCCTGCCTGAAGCTTTCCCATAAGGCGATATCCTCGCTCATAAAAATTTATCCTGATTGAACGTTACAAAATAAGCATTCACGACACATCCTTGTGAATTTAATTTCATAAAAGCATGACACATGAACACAGAAGACCAATTCGGGGAGTCCCTTGTATTCCCGGAACGGGGCATTCCCAAAGAAGCGCTGGGCCATCAGCGAAGTCTTTTATTGGAAAAGCTGGACCGACAAGATGAGCATCGTGTCAGGAACAGTGTACGCTTGCGATGGATGCAGATCGCGGCGGGGGTGTTGCTGGTGATCTCATTGACGATCATGACGGTCTCCGAAAGGAAGCGGTCCGTTTACGCCGGTGTTGGTGAGAAGATCGAGAAGACGCTACCGGACGGATCGGTCATCATCCTCAACAGCGACTCCAGGATCCGTTACAGCAAGGACCTTCAGCGACGGGCATCCCGGGAAGTATGGGTCCGGGGTGAAGCGTTCTTCAAAGTGGCCCGCACGCCGAAAGCCACGCCATTCATCGTGCACACCGAGCATTTCGATGTGATGGTCACCGGCACACAGTTCAATCTGAACAGTGAGAGGGAGCAGACGAGCATCCTGCTGACAGAAGGATCTGTCAAAATACAGACACCTGACGGGAAGGTCATCAGACTGAAGCCGGGTGAATATTTCGCCATGGATGGGTCAGCCACCCGCCAGGAAGAAGAACAAGTTGCCACGAAAGGTCCCGCTCCCAAACCAGAGGCCGTACTCTCCTGGCTTGACAAGAACCTCGTGTTCGAGAACACCCCCCTGAGGGATGTCGCCCGCGAGATCGAGATGCTTTATAAGGTGACGGTTGTCATCCGCTCGGAGAAGGCCGGGCAACGACAAGTCACGGGCATCCTTCCGAACGACAACCTCGACATCCTCATCCGGGCACTCGAGGTGGCAGCGGAATGCACCATCACAAAAGACGGAAAGAACGTAATCATCGAAGAGAACAAATAAACCAAAGCGCTCCAAATCATGAGAAAGGTCACAAGAATCACATACCTGCTGCTGGGGATAACCCTGGCATGCGGTCATCCACTGCTTGCCGGTGCATTGAAAGGATCGGAAGAGAATATCCTGGGAAAGCATACCCAAGCGTCGAATAAAGGGGGTCGGGAGACCACCCCCTTGGTCAATGCCCTGCGAAAACTGAACAAAGAGAAAGGCACATACTTTTTGTTCAGCGAGTCTTCCATCGGGAATATCCTCGTACAGATGCCCAATATGAAGGGCGATACGGAGGACATCATCAGCAGCATCACGAAACAGGCCGGTCTGGCATTCACAAAAGTGTCGGATAACACGTATGTGATCAAGATGGCAAAAGGCAACGATGCCGCAAAGGCCACTGCCGGAACCGGCATCACCGAATCACCCTCGCTCGTGAAGCTCGAGGATATCCGCGCCGAGCAGATCACGATCACCGGAAAGGTCTTGAATGCAAAGGACAACACACCGCTTGAGAATGTCACTGTCAGGATCCTCGGGTCCAAGAAAGGCACTGCCACCCGGACGGACGGGAGTTTTACGATCACCATGGAACGCGGGCAATCGCTTGAGTTCTCCAGTGTCAACATGATCTCCAAAGTCGTGAAAAATCCAGACGGCCGCAGCGAAGTGATCGTCCTGTTGCAGGAGTCGGAGAACAACCTCTCCGAAGTCGTCGTCGTCGCATACAGCAGCCAGAAGCGCAGTACATTCACCGGATCGGCCTCCACCATCAAGAATACGGCCATCGAGAACTCCCCGAACGCATCGGTGCAGGAGAGCCTTCAGGGCAATATCGCAGGGGTGCAGTCTACTAACGGTTCCGGGCAACCGGGATCCGTCCCCAACATCCGCGTGCGCGGCATCGGGTCGATCAACGCGTCAGCGACACCTTTGTACGTGATCGATGGCATCCCTGTCGTCAGTGGAGACATCTCCGGGCTGAACAGCAATACCATTGCGGGCCTGAATGCGAATGACATCTCCAGCCTCACCATCCTCAAGGATGCATCCGCCACATCACTCTACGGATCGAGGGCTGCCAATGGTGTGATCCTGATCACCACCAAGACCGGTAAGCCCGGAAAGTCGAAAGTCAATTTTACCTACCAGCAGGGCTTCAACAACTATAATATCCGCGACGAGCAGAAGACGCTGACGACACCGCAGTACGTGCAATTCTACCGTGAAGGCTGGAGGAATGCGGGCAATCCGGCATCATCATTTGATTCCCTTTTGCGTTCCAATTCGATCGATACGACGGTCAACACCGACTGGTTCGATGAAGTGCTTCGGAAAGGCAAGTACTCACAGTACAACCTCAGCGTAAGCGGTGGCAATGAGAAATCGACGTATTTCATGTCGGGCAGTTACTATAAATCGGAAGCACCCACCAAAGGTGTGAACTACGACAAGGCGACGTATCGCATGAACCTCACGACGCAGATCACTGACCGGTGGTCCATGAAGGGTGGTTTCAGCGGGAATTTCCAGCAGAGCACCAATTTCCTTGGTGGAAGTTTCTTCGGGAATCCAGTCCGTGCCATGTACCGGCTGGCACCATGGCTGCCGGTGTACAAGAGCGATGGGGAGACCTATGACCTCAGCTATAACAGCGGGTATAACCCGGTGGCGGTGATCGAAACGACGAAGCGCAATGCCAAGACCTACAATATCGGTGCGAATGCATCGACGAAATACAAAATCCTGAATGGCCTTACCTATGAAGGGAGTGCCGCCCTCGACTTCAACCATGCTTTCCGCTCGGTTTTCTACGATCCAAGGGTCGGAAATGCCAACGTGGCGGTGGGAGGATCGATCGAGAATTCCACACAGGACATCACCAACTGGATCGTGACGAACATCCTCCGGTACAAGCGGGAATTCAAGGGAGAACATTCCTTTGAAGCATTCGCGGGCTATGAGGCACAGAGCCGCAATGATGTCGACATCAGCATCATCGTCAACGGCATCGCACCGGGCACTTCGACTCCGGCGGGCGGATCCCAACCGGAGCTGACCACCGGCACCGGGACCGGCAACAGGCTGAAGAGCATGTTCTTCAACACGAACTACTCCTGGAAGGATCGGTATTTCTTCTCCGGTTCCGTACGTCAGGACGCTTCATCCAGGTTCGCCAAGAACTTCCAGTCAGCAGTGTTCTGGTCGATCGGCGGAGGATGGAATCTGCACAACGAGAATTTCTTCCGGGTGGACTGGATCAATGAACTCAGGATTCGCGGCAGCTACGGCTACACCGGCAACCAGGGCATCGACAACTTCGAATCACAGGGACTGTATAATGCCGGATC
>JBIKIB010000418.1:0-3358 GCA_044361845.1 Chitinophagaceae bacterium
TGACCATGGGCTTGTCTGCGAACACATGGAATCCGGCCTTGATGCTTTCAAGGATGTACTCCGTCTTCTTCCTGTTGTTTCCGGCGAGCATCACGATATCACCTTTTCGTTCGGCCAGCATGCGGGCAAAAAAGTCATCCCCTTCATGGACCGTCTGCTTCCAGTGTGTCGGGCTTACCGGCCTGGAATTATACCCCTGGATGCGGCCCATATGAAGCTTCACATCGTTGCCTTTTGGCGCATATACGTGGACGTTAGCATCCACCTCGGGATACATGGTCTTCTGCACCAGTGCTGCGTGGAAATGCCCCGGGTCGAGGGTGATGAAACGCCAGGGGGCGGACGTGTCGGTTGGCATGGGAAGGGCTTGTGGCCGGGACACCAGTCCCATCATGGCCATCAGGATGAATATACGCATCATTGGATCAGAATATGTACGGGTATCGCTTGGGGCGTGACAGCATCGCATTGGCTTCGTCGTCGTTCTTGAACCTTTCCCTGATGGGATCCCAGTACAGCTTTCGCTGGAGCTTCATGGCCGTGTGGTGCAACAGGCAGGCGGAGCAGGAGCGATGGCCCACTTCCACCGGCGCGATGGGCTGTAAGCGTGTCTTCATACTTTCAAGCCAGTTGCCATGGTGTTCCTTGCTGACCATGAGGTTGACCTCATCGGCACCGATCTTCGAAGTGATGATGCTGGGATCGCTGGCCTCGAGTGCCTTGGAAGCGGTCTTGCTGACAGGATCGGAAGCGGTGGCCGCGTAGTTACCACGGGTGACGAAGATCCATCCTTTGGTACCCTCGAAACGGATGCCGTTGGGGTTTGCATCGCTCACTTCCATCTCCACGCCATTGGCGTACTTGCCGTAGGTTTTGAAGCTGCCATGTACATTCCAGAGGCCGGAACCGGGGAATACGGCACTGCCCCATACCTCGATCGGACCCGAGTGTTCCATGTCCATCGCCCAGTGTGCGATATCGATGTGGTGCGATCCCCATCCGGTGATCATCCCTGCTCCGAACTGTTCGCAACGCAACCAGCCCGGACGGCTGTAATCCGCCTGTGGATGCACCCGCTTTTCGGTGTAATACGCATATGGCGTCATGCCCAGCCAGGCATCATAGTTAAGGTTCGCGGGGATCGGCATCTCCTTCTCCACATCCCCGCCCGGATCGACCGGCAGACCGATGATGATCCGCTTCAGCTCACCGATCCTGCCATTGCGCACCAACTCCGCTGCATAACGGAACTGGGTGGAGGACCTTTGCTGGCTGCCGATCTGAAGGATCCGTCCTGTGCGATGGACGGCATTGCTGAGTGCCCGTCCGTCCTCGATCGTGAGGGATGCCGGTTTTTGCAGATACACGTCTTTTCCGGCCTCCACGGCGTGGATGGCCTGTATCGAATGCTGGTGGTCGGGCGTACTGATAAGCACCCCGTCGATGTCCTTGTTGGCGAGCAACTCACGGTAATCCTCATACGCAGTCACCCCGTTTTGTTCCTTGCCCGACTGCTTTGCATAGTATCCGTTGACATAGTTCACCGCATCTGCGACACGCTTTCGGTCTACATCGCAGACCGCCATGATCCGTGCATGTGCATACTTGATGGTCTCCGCCATGTCATGGTCACGGGATATGCGTCCCGTTCCGATGGCTCCGATGTTCAGCCGGTTGCTGGGTGCATTCTTTCCAAATACGGAAGCCGGCACGATCGACGGGAAACCGGCGGCCAGGCCTGTGGCGACCCCGGCTTTCAATGAGGATGCAACGAATTTTCTACGGTTCATGATGTTCGGTTATGGCGATTATTGTAAGGGTTCGTCTCGGTCGGTGGCGTAAGCCTTTTTAGCATCCCGCGGCTTCACCAGTGTTGCGATATATTCCATCCCCCGGAACACATGGTTCACAAAAAGCGGGTCGGTGTAGTTGAAGATGTCGTGGCCAAGGGTTGTGATCCAAATATGCCCGCCATCGTAGCGGTGATACCACACGGCGGGATAGAGTTCATTATAGGGCCCGGTGTGTTTTTCGATAAGGGCAGACTGCTTTGTCGTGTCAAGAGACCGCACCTCGTGCGCCATGAGCACTTCGATGCCGGGGTACATCTCCTTTGAGAAATAGCATTCATCCTTTTTTTTCCAGACAGCCGGAATGCCCTGCATGGACGGGTGATCCGTACGTATGTTGCGGATGCGGAAAGTCTGGTTCTTGGCATGCCATGCGAATGTCCCGCCGAGCATGTTCTTGAACCATGTCCAGTTGCGCTCGGTACCCATCACCGAATGCAAACCCACGAAGCCTCCGCCGGACTCGATGTATTTCCTGAAAGCCAGCCGCTGGGCGTTGTTATCGAAGACGTCGTTGTTGGTACTGGTGAACATCAGCATATCATATCCGGCAAGATTGGCATCGCTGAACACTGCCGGATCTTCAGACACATCCATGGTGAAACCATGTGTCTTCGAAAGCCCCCGGATGCATTCGACAGATGCGGCAAGGTTGTCATGGATGAATCCCTTACCGTTTTTCGTGTAGACAAGCACCTTGACTTTCTTCCATTTGACCTGTGCCGAGACCGATGCCATTCCTGTCATGAACGCCAGGCAGGCCAGTATGAGAAATCGAAATCCTTTCATTTGATAAATATCCATTCTTTTGGTCAATAAACCCAAATCGATATCGATTTCGTGAAATGCAAAAAGTCAAATTTTTTTTTCGTTGCATACTGCCCTAAATTCATCGCCATGACACATTCATTCTCACTAAAATCTAAAGTCATCGCCGTCACGGGCGCTACAGGAGTCCTTGGGGAAGCATTCGTCAAAGGCATAGCGGAAGCGGGCGGTACGGTGGTGCTCATCGGCAGGAACCGGGAGATCGCGATACAGAGGGCAGCGGAGATCGAAGCCGGCGGCGGGCAGGCCATGGCGGTCATCGCCGATGTGCTTGACGAAGGACAATTGCAGGCCGGGCTTGCAGCGATCCTAGATCGTTTCGGGCGCATCGACGGGCTCGTCAACGCCGCGGGAGGAAACGTGAAAGAAGCCGTGGTGATGCCCGGCTCAGATTTATTCTCTGTCGACATGGATGCCCTTCGGAAGGTCTTTGAACTGAACCTCTTTGGCAGCATGCTGCCCGTGCAGGTCTTCGGTCCGGCACTTGCCAGGGCTGAAAGCGCGAGCATCGTGAACATCTCATCGATGGCATCGGCCCAGGCCATCACAAGGGTATTGGGATATTCCCTTGCGAAGTCATCCGTCGATAACTACACCCGCTGGATGAGCGTGGAACTGGCCAGTCGCTACAAAGGCAAACTGCGGATGAATGCCATTGCACCGGGCTTCTTCATCACGCA
>JBIKIB010000093.1:0-11146 GCA_044361845.1 Chitinophagaceae bacterium
CCCCGGAATCGGGCGTACCCTTGCAGGAGATCAGCATGGTGATGGTATGAAGCAATGTAAGGGCCAGGATGATTCTTTTCATACGTTTCTATTTTACATACGTTTTGTGAGAGGACGTCAATTTACATACTTTTAACCTGTTCTGAAAGAGATCCGACCAATAAGCATCCAACCACCTAAATTTTTCGT
Source organism: Chitinophagaceae bacterium (assembly GCA_044361845.1). GTDB lineage: Bacteria > Bacteroidota > Bacteroidia > Chitinophagales > Chitinophagaceae > Pollutibacter. The sequence goes on from JBIKIB010000093.1 coordinate 190, forward strand.
TCATGAAGCATGCCGGCAACCTCTCCTTTTACATCCTGGTAGCAAGCTACCTCCTTGCGGGATACAATCACTTCGCCAATCCCGGCTTCTATGAACCCCTCATCCCGCCCTACCTCTCCGCATGGGCGACACAGATAAACACTTTAGCCGGCATCGCTGAGATCGCCGGAGCACTGCTGCTCATCCCCCGAAAAACCCGGAAGGCTGCATCCATTGGCATCATCCTCATGCTGATCTGTTTCATACCCAGTCATATTTGGTTCATACAAAAAGGCAGTTTCAGCCTCGGACCTTTCACCATGACGCCATTCATCGCATGGACAAGGCTCCTGCTGGTGCATCCATTGCTGATCGCATGGGCGTGGTGGGGCGGTCATCACGGCGCCCAAAGGGGCGATGCCTGACAGCAAAACAAGGAGATCCATCTTCCGGTAAATGGGTTTCATCATATTCATCCGGCTTTTTTGCAATGCGGCTATTGGCATTTCAGCTTAAAAAAGTATATTTTTATCCCCGTCCGGACATGCCCTAAAGGCTTTGTCCACTGATCCGAAATACAAGAAAAATCAGATCAGAGGACCTCTATACAAACCATTGAGCCCGTACCCAAAAGCAATGACCACACAAGGAATTCACTATACAATAGGCTGCACTGCCGTCTGCCCACCCCGAATACCATCCGGACCCAAAAATGACCGGCACCCAAACATCATGACAAAAACCTTTCTCATATGTGTGGCTTTCTAGGTTATATCGGAAGCGATCATGTGCCGGATGCCACTTTCAAGTCTGCACTGGACCTGAGCAATCACCGCGGTCCCGACCACCAGAGCATCTTCCGGTCAGGTAACGACCTGTTTGGTTTCAACCGTTTGGCGATACAGGACCTCTCCCCCCTCGGAAACCAGCCGATGGTCAGTGATGACGGACGCCAGGTGCTGCTGTTCAACGGAGAAGTGTACAACCACATGGACCTGCGCAAGGAATTCGGCATCGACATGTGCAAAGGACATGGAGATACGGAGACGATTTTCCACATGTGCCGCATCTACGGATTCGAAGAGACGATCGGAAGGCTGGATGGGATGTTCGCGATCTGCTGGATGGACTATGAAGAAGGGACTGTATCCCTGGCCCGTGACATGGCCGGTATCAAACCTTTATACTACCATGCGGGCAAGAGCCTGGTCTTCGGCTCTCAACTCAACCAGATCCTCAGCCTGCCATCTGACGAGTCCTACATACTCTCGCGGGAGAACATGGTCGACTATTTCGCTCTGGGCTACATGGTTGCACCTGACACGATCTACAGCAATATCAAACAGGTCAGACCCGGAGAATGCATCAGCTTCTCCCTCCAACCGATGATGCAAAAGAAATCAGGCCCATACTACGAATATGCCCGTTCGGGTGAACATGATGCGAAAAGTTTCGCAACCGTGCTGGGCAGCCTGATCGACAAATCGGTAAAAGAAGAACTAGTGTCAGATGTCCCCGTCGCCACGTTCATGAGCGGCGGCATCGACAGCCCAGTCATCAATGCCTTTGCGAAGAAAAACAAGGATGATATCCGAGCGTTCTCATTTAAAAATAAATATGAAGAATCCCTTGACGAGTCCATGACCGCCAATGAATTAAGTAAGATAATCAATTTATCTTACACGAATGTAAGCTATGATAATGCGGATGTTCCTGGGATCATCGACGATCATTTCAGGTTCATGGGTGAGCCGAATGGGGACTTCTCCACGATCCCCACCTATATCCTCTGCAAAGAGGCAAAAGCATCCGCGACCGTGATCATGTCAGGTGATGGAGGCGACGAACTGTTCTACGGGTATAACAGACACCTGGCCTTCCTCCGATATGGATATCTGTTCAGGCTTCCGGTATGGCTCCGGAAACTGGCGGGAGATCTCATTTCACGCATCACCGGGGTCAAAGTGTCCAATCCCATCCGCTACATCGCTGATGCGGGAGAGGCCTATCGTGACACACAGGTATCGATGAATCGGGCAGAAGTCAAAAGGATTTTGGGGACCGACAGGTTCTCCACCGCCTGCGATAAAGTTTTTTCAGCCGGTGGTTCGCCAACATCAACACATATCAGCGACATCATCACCAGGGCAGACTTCTACGGTTATCTGCAGCGGGTGCTCCGGAAGGTGGATATGATGAGCATGGCGAGCTCCGTCGAAGTGAGGGTGCCCTATCTGTGCAGGGACATCATCAATCTTTCAAGGACGTATAGCCCGGTGATGAAAGACTCCCGCGACCTCAAGCGGCCACTCAAGGAGATCTTTAGGCAACAGTTCCCCGGTGGCGAGACCTTCCGCAGGAAGATCGGCTTCACGATCCCGATGGGAAAGCTGCTCAAAGGTCCGCTGCAGGCCGATGTCATCAAATACACGATTGAAATGCCATTCTATGGCGAAGCATTCATCGATCGGAAGAACCTGACCGGCTATATCAACGATTATTTCAACGGACGGCATCATAACCATCAGGGTGTCTGGCATGTGTATGCCTGGCAGAAATGGGCCTATTCCAATAAACTCATCAACTGATGGACATATCCGTGATCATTCCCGTGTTCAACTCTGAGCGGTATATACTTGACTCAGTGGAAAGCCTGCTCACACAAGACTTCACCGGAACATATGAGATCCTGGTGGTTGATGACTGCTCGACCGATAACACAGCGACGGTCCTGGAAAAATACAGGGATGAGCCGAGGTTGCGCATCCTCCGTACACCCCGGAACTCGGGATATCCGACAGCTATGAACATCGGCATCGATGAGGCCAAAGGAAAGTACATCGCCCGCATGGATGCGGATGACATCTGCCACCAGTCGAGGCTGTCCGTGGAATTCGACCTGCATGAACAATACACTGATGAGATCGCATTCGTGAGTTGCACGAGGTTTTGGCTGACCTATACCGGGAAACCCTATCACCAGGCAGCAAAAGATGATCGCCCGTGGAAATTCGAGACATGGCAGGACCTGCACGAGAACAACCGGCAATTCACGGACGTAGGGACACTTTTCCTGAAGGATAGAGCGATAGCAGCGGGTAAGTACAATACCTACCAACGTACAGGTATGGACGTGGACATGTGGCTGCGCATCATGGAGCTGACCGAAAAACCATGCATGCTGATAAAAGCTCCCATGATCGGCAAGAGACTGCTTCCTGACTCGTTGATCTTTCAGCCGAAGACGACCAATGCGAACAAAGTGCCCAGGATACTGGCGTCCTTCAGAAAAGAAAACAAGCTCCCCCCACATGTAAGGCCTTCGGAACAATGGCTTGAAGAAACACGCGCCGCTCTGCCATCTGCACCCGGCCAGTATAAAAAAGTGAGCATGATCATGGAAGTGGCAATGATCAACTACTACATGAATGATATCAAAGGCTACCTCAAATTCTTGTCGTATGCCTGCACCAGGAACTTCTTACAGACGCTGAAGCTCGTGGGCAGCTATATGATACGCCCCAGAAGAACCGGCTTCATACCGGGGCTGCCAAAGATATCCGTTACCGGCAGTGCTGCGGTACTGGAGACCATTTGACTTCCCTTGGGTTCTGCCATAAGCCTTCATATTGAAAGTACTTCCACCACCGCATTAAAACACAAAGCCCTCCTTCAGATCTGAAGGAGGGCTTTGTGTTTTATGCCGGATCAGGCATTCCGGTTGATGCAGTTGAGGTCGTTGAAGGCGATCTCCAGTCTTTCGATGAAGCGTTCCTCGCCTTTGCGGAGCCATACTCTCGGATCGTAGAATTTCTTGTTCGGTTTCTCGGCACCTTCAGGATTGCCGAGCTGTCCCTGCAGATAGGCTTCGTTCTTCACGTAGAACTGTTGTACACCTTCCCAGAAAGCCCACTGGAGGTCTGTATCGATGTTCATCTTAATGGCACCATAACCGATGGCCTCCCGTATCTGGTCCTGTGGGGAACCACTTCCACCATGGAACACGAAGTATACAGGATTAGGAGCCGTGGCGTATTGTTGTTCGATGTATTGCTGGCTATTGCGAAGGATCTCGGGACGCAGCTGCACATTTCCCGGCTTATACACCCCATGCACATTACCGAATGCTGCAGCGATGGTAAAGAGCTTACCCACCTTCCCGAGATGCTCATATGCGTAAGCCACATGCTGGGGTTGTGTGTAGAGTTTGTCGTTGTCGACATCACTATTGTCGACGCCATCTTCTTCTCCGCCCGTGACACCGAGTTCTATTTCAATGCCCATGCCCAGGGGTGCCATGCGTTTGAAGAAATCCACGGACGTCTCGATATTTTCTTCGATGGCTTCTTCTGACAGATCCAGCATATGGGAGCTGAACAACGGATGGCCATGCTCTTTGTGATACGCAGCGCCGGCATCCACCATGCCACTCACCCATGGAAGCCATTTCTTGGATGCATGGTCGGTATGCAGAATGACCGGCACGCCATAATACTTTGCAACGTTGTGGATATGCAACGCACCGGATACGGCACCGCTTATGTTTGCCTGGAGCGCATCATTGGGCATTCCCTTGCCCGCTATGAACTGAGCACCGCCATTGGAGAACTGGATAATGACCGGGGAGTTGACCTTTGCGGCCGCTTCCATTGTGGCATTTATCGTATTGGTACCGATGGTGTTGACCGCCGGTATGGCGAAATGATTGTCCTTCGCATCTTTGTAGATGGCTTCGAGTTCTTCACCGAAGAGAACACCTGCCCTATACTTGCCCATGCTTTAAAGTTTGTTGAATGCGCAAGTTAAGGAATTTAAGCCTCACCGCAGAGTGGCAAAGCCTGCACATTGCGCGTTCCTGCATTTTACAATATCAGGCACTGCGATTCATGTCATTGCGGGCGTGTGCCCTCATTTCACCAGGTCCTGCACGCAGCGGAAACCAATATGGTTGGTGCCGGAATTAACCTCCCCCTTACCGCGGGTGCCGACCATGTATCGGGTGCAGTACTGGTCAGTACAGAGAAATGACCCTCCCCGCTGGATTCTTTTCTGCACCCCGGGCTCCATGGGGTCGTATGAATCTGATGGTCCCTTTGGATTGACAGCGACCTCTCCCTTTTCCTTGAGGCTGGCATAGTAATCATTCCGGTACCAGTCTGCACACCATTCCCAGACGTTTCCGGCCATATCATAGAGACCATATCGGTTGGGAGAATATTTTTTTACGGGGGCGATTCCCCGGAAACCATCCGTGCCGACATCGCTGTTCGGGAAAGTACCCTGGAAGGTATTGGCCATCCACTTGCTATCCGGATTGATCTGATTTCCCCATGCATAGAGATTTCCACTTTCGCCACCCCTGGAAGCGAATTCCCATTCCGCTTCTGTCGGCAGACGCTTACCCGCCCATTTCGCATAAGCCACCGCATCAGGATAGGCGACATGCACGACGGGGTGGTTCTCCCTGCCCTTGAGGTCGCTATTGGGACCTTCAGGATGGCGCCAGTTGACGCCATGCACATAAGCCCACCATTGCAAGTGATTGTTGAGCGGTACCTTTTCAGCCGGAGGTGTAAAAACCACGGAACCCGCCACCAGATTCTCTGCGGGGGCATCCGGGAACTCCTCCTTGGTTGGCGTGACCTCCGCGATGGTGACATATCCCGTTGCCTTCACGAACAATTCGAATTGCGCATTGGTGACCTCCGACGCATCCATGAAAAATGGATCCAGACGCACCTGATGTACGGGCCGGGCATCATACATATCCTCCCTCCCACCATCCTGCATACCGACAGGGTTCACGCCCCCCATGCTGAAAGTACCTCCCGGTATGATGACCATCCCTTCAGGTATTTTAAGTTTTGATGGCAGTTTATTTTCCACGGTCGGCAGGAAATCCTTCCCCCCGCCATCCATGAACATGATGCTGTCACCTACGCTCAGGCCATTGCTGCATGTGACGGCGGAGGATATCCTCTTATCCTCCACGGTATTCCTGGATGTGCTGTTACAGGAAGAGATGACAACGATCGCTATCAGGAATCTATACATGCGGGAATGATTGATATGAGCTACTCTTTTATCTTGTAAAGTTACTTATGGTTGCCCAATATTTTCGATATCCCGACACCAATGATCCAGGTATCATACCCTTTCCATTTGATATCGTAACTAAGCGTTCCGACCACCTCCCATCCACGACTGATCGCGGCGGCATATTCAACACCCAACCTGTTGAGGAAGAATTGTTCATTTCGCTCCAGCTCTACACCGGCACCCAATAGAAATCCCCAGTGATGGTTCGGCATGTACACCCCCATGAGCGCAGGTGCGATCGGATTTTTTCGTTCGATGACTTCATCCGTACCACCGCCATCAAGATGCTTTTCCACCTCGAAAGTCTCGGTGATGATGTCGGTATGGATCCCGATGCCCCACTTTGGATGGAACTGCCAGGTGTGGTCAATGCCCCAGGACGGCAATGACAAATACTTGGCGCCACCATTGATGTCACGCCCCTTTGAAACCTGCGCGTGGCTCAAGACAAGGGCGAGGGTGTGGTGGGGACGAAAGGGCGCATGCTCTTCTGCATGCGAGGCCTGTTGGTTATTTTCGGAATGTTGCGCATATGCGGCAGACTGCAATCCGATAAAGGCCGACAGGATGAAAACAAATCTTTGAAGTGTTGACATGGAGGCTTGTTATGATCTGACATATGAAAGAAGTCAAGTGTCGGAGGATCTCTTGAAAACCCTCCTGACACCAGACTTGCGGTTGGTTATTTCTTCTTCAATTTCCCTGGCTCGATGAAGGGTACCAGATCCTGCATCTCGCTGCGGACAACATTGTCGAGGTAGCTTTCGAGTTGTGCCCACTGTGCGGCCCTGGCTGGAGAAAGGACTTTGGAGAACTTCTTGAAATACTTGCGCTGGAGCTTCTGCAACTTGATATTATTGCTGAAGAAGCCGTTCACCAGTGTCTTTGCCTTTGCATCGTCGAGTGCGCCGACATTCTTCCCCAGATCGTCGATGAGTGCGACACGCTGCATACCAAGTTTCTGGCGATCGACGAGGTATGAGTCGAATACCTTGCCGAATGCTTCCTGCTGCGGACCTTCGATCTTTAGCAGATCCATCGAAAGAGCCTTCTTGCCCTTCCCCCAGAGTTGTTGCACTTTCTGGATCTCATCTACCGTGACTTGTCCCATGACCGTGGAAGTCGTTACCAGGATCGCAAAAATTGTGATGACTTTTTTCATGTGTTTGTTGTTTTTAAAAGTTGTTGTTTTAAATGATGTGAAAAATGAATGATTTTCTGATGTGGAGAAGCATGCAACGCCGCATTCCTCACTGGTTGTTTTCATATTTATATGGAGGCGACCATACGGATATCAGGGTAATTCAAAAGAAAAGATTTTTTTCCAGTCCTTTGACATGTCCACCACGAGCCAGTTCTTTTCTTTCGCTTCGACAAGAGCCGTCTCCAGGTGACCACTGTGGGTGTTCTTGTCATATTTATATTCGCGCACGCTGTCGGTATGATGTACGATGAGGTTCATGCTCTTGTATCTGCTGCCATGCGTGTACTGCATCATGGCCTGGTCGCCATCGCTGTTGCCACCGCAGAACACAGGCACTTTTCCGATGAATCGATGAATCGCAACGGGCTTTCCTTCCTTGTCATCGGCGAATAACTCACCGGATTGCTTCGTTACTACAGGCTTCCCGTCTTTCAACGCATATGTAAGGTCACCATAACTACCGACCACCTGATAGGGAGGTATGCCATAGGCCTCTTCACTCCATACCCGCATGAAATCCGCTCCACCACCACTCACGATGAAGGTCTTGAATCCTTTATCACGCAGGTATGTGAGCAGTTCTGTCATGGGCAGATATATGACATCCTTATAACGTTTCCCGAAGTGTTTATCGATGGCCGTATCCACCCATTTGCGGACAGATTCGCTGAATGTGTCAGCGGACTGCCCGAAATGGCTTGCTGCCGTGATTTTCACGAGTCCTTTCATGCCGGCTTTCTTCATTGGTTCCAGGTCACCACTGATCACAGCTTTCAACAACGGATCCTTGTTGAATTCCGGGTGTGCGGGGGCGATCGCACGGAGGTTCTCAATGGCAAATACCATCTGGCTCGGTACGGGTTGTTCAGGCCACAAAGTGCCGTCATTGTCAAATACAGCGATCCTGTCCGATACGGGAATGAAGTTCCGGGAGGAAGAATCGGTCACATCGTTCACCCAGTCTTCGATCCGCTGTCGGGGTGCATCAGCCCAGGATGCAAGCGTGACCTTGACTTCGGGATTGTCAACAGCCTTACTGACAACAGATTCCCGACATGATAAGGCGAGCAACATGGTGGCGGAAAGAACAAAGATGAGTATTTTCATATTTATTTGTTCATGTGATGTACTGATCTATTTTCATGGAAGTCAACATCGCTTGTTCAGGTCGTTGAGCAGGAATGCGTCTGACCGACAGGATCCCGGAAGTCTGCATCACTTTGGAAAGACAAGGGAAACGGTGGCCCTCCATCCAAAATTAGGTCGGGTGTTATCCTGCCCGGCAAAATGTATACGCGGACCGATGCCCAGCGAAACGGTCTGCTTACCGAGTTTCGTAACGCCCGATATCGTTGGAACAAATACACCTGCCGTAGTGCCGGATATCCAGTTATGCGTGATCTCCAGGCTGCCACCCAGTCCCGCACCACTTTTCCAGTTATAGGTCATGAACGGCTGCAGGAAAAGTTGGCTGAGGCTGCTCCTGTCCTTATCGCCGGCGACAGACCATATCTGGTTGATAAGTCCACCGAACGTCAATCCCTTTGATTGTTTGAGTGCCACTGCCGTGGGGCCTACGCCGAATTTCCCTGTGCCTAAGAAGGTATTGGTAGCAGTAGGCAGCAACAAGGCGGGACCGGCACCCCAGGTGAGGCCATTCTTCTGTTTCGTTGGCGAAAGAAATGCGGATGCAAGCATATCCCCGATACCATTCTGCCGGGTCCCTTCGCCCGTCACGTCATATTGGGAAATAAGCGGAAGGATCACCCTGGTGATGAGGTTCATGCGGGGCGATAGCGATATCGGCACGACCGGTTGTATGTTAAGGACATTCCTTGAACCATTATGCCGGCCAATGCCATAATCGGTATTGTTCTGGAATGGTACGGATATCAGCGAAGCGATGGGATTAGCCAGTTTCTTTGCGAGTTCTTCTGCCGATTCTGCAGTCTTTTCCTGAGCCCTGAGATCACTGACCCCGGTGAAAAAAGCCACACATAGGGATAGGAAAAAAATCTTTTTGAAAAATGACATACAATGCGTTTTCAGGTAGTGGAAACTTCTATTCTATAGAAAAATCTGATCGATCACGAGATCTGCTTTTCGCAGAAGTCTTGATACATACTCACTGCTGGATAAGGGTCTACTTATCGGGCGGCGTATAGAACCATGTGGAATGAAAAAGAAGCTGCCGCTTTTTTAGGGCGACAGCTTCCGGATCTATTTCAATCATCAATCCCTGAATGCCCTCTTGGCTTCTTTTTCAAGATCGAGATACTGCGTTTTTTCAACGGTCACACCTACGCCAAGGATATGCCCACCTTTGAATTCTCCGGGAGTCGTATATTCTTTGGAAACCGCATCTCCACTGTCGTATCCGACACAGAGACCATCACCTGAAAGTGTGAACTTACCAGGCTGTGTGCGCATGGGTCCTGAAGCGACCACCTTGCCATCAACGTAGAGTTTCATCTTACCGATCTGCTCTCCGTTCTTGCCGGTGCTCTCTCTTTCGAACTCCATCCCGAATGTGTGCTTACCGGGTTTCAGTTCAATGTTAGACATGAACTTCTGCTCGGGAGAGATGCCCAGGAAATTGTAGACATAATACAGGCGTTTGTTCTTGATGAACAAACTGTGCCCTCCGAAACGCGAACCATGGGCAAACACCACACCGCTGGCATTCACGTCTTTGATCTCCACATCTGCCAGGATCTTGAAGGAACGGCCCCGGACATTCACGGCCACGCCTTCCGGCACGGGTGCTGTGTGAGGATAATAAATATACCGCTCACGGGGCTCTTCCTCTGAAGGGCGCTCGATGCCAAGCTGCTGAACAGCGGTACGGTCATCCAACGGAAGTACGAGGTTCCTGTCTGCTTCATCATGCCATGCTGCGATCAGCTCCTTCAGCTTCTCAGGGTGTTGTTTGGCCAGGTTGTTTGATTCAGAGCGATCGACATCGACATGATAGAGTTCCCACTCATCCTTGTCGAAGTTACCCGCTCCGGTCAGGGGGACGTGCATGGCTACTGCCTTCCAACCGTCTTTCCAGATGCCGCGGGTGCCGAGCATCGCGAAATACTGGATCTTCTTTTGGGTAGGTGCATTCGCTGTCGCATTGAAAGTATACTTCATGGAAACTCCGGAAAGCGGATACTGTCCCACGCCCTTGTACGTTTTAGGCATCTCCAACCCGCAAGCTTCCAGGATTGTCGGTACGATGTCGGTTGAGTGGTGGAATTGATTCCGGATCTCGCCCCTTGCACTGATGCCCTTGGGCCATGAGATCACCAGCGGATCGACGGTGCCGCCAGAATACTGCGCATAGCGCTTGAACATCTTGAAGGGGGCAGAGAACGCCGCGGCCCAACCTGTTGGGAAGTGCTCATAGGTGTCAGGACCGCCTAGTTTGTTGTACAGCTTCATGTTCTCGGAAAGTTCATCGGGATATCCGTTGAAGAACTTGTTCTCGTTCACGGAACCATTAGGAGAACCTTCACCGGATGCACCGTTGTCAGCGGCATACATGACGATCGTGTTCTCCAGCTGGCCGGTTTTCTCCAGATAGTCCACAATTCGTCCTACCTGAACATCGGTATACTCTGAAAAGGCAGCATATACTTCCGCCATACGGGCGAAAAGTTTCTTCTCTTCTGCATTCAGCTCATCCCA
>JBIKIB010000419.1:0-3349 GCA_044361845.1 Chitinophagaceae bacterium
CGGCGGTGGGGTGAAAACATTCCATGACCATCGTGAGCTCATTGCCATGCCGGGTGTTGATATCGTGCACATCGCGACTCCTCCGCATTGGCATGGTATCATGGCTGTCGAGGCCGCAAGGGCGGGGAAAGACATCTGGTGTGAAAAGCCGATGACCAGGACGATCGGAGAGGGGCGGCGTGTCGTGGAGGCTGTGAAGCAATACGGACGGATGTTTCGGCTGAACACCTGGTTCCGCTTCGAGGAGAATTTCTACGGGATGAAGACCCCTGTGAAACCCATCAAAAAACTCGTTCAGTCCGGTCTGCTGGGTTGGCCCCTGACCGTTACCGTTAGTAAGCACACCGGCTTCGACTGGAAGTTCTACTGGGTGGGCCGGACCGACCTTGCAGCGCAGCCCGTGCCGGAGGGGCTGGACTATGACCGCTGGCTGGGGCCTGCACCATTCAAACCCTATCATCCCCATCGGGTGCATGGTACCTTCAGGGGATACTGGGATTATGACGGCGGTGGACTTGGTGACATGGGGCAACATTATATCGATCCCATCCAGTATTTCCTGGGAAAGGATGATACAAGTCCGGTACTGGTGGAGGTTGATGCGGAGCAACAACACCCCGATGCCTGTCGCACATTCCGCAGGATCACTTACACCTACGCTGATGGCTGCAAAATCATCCTTGACGGGGAGGCGAAAGACGAGAAGGTGGCTTATATCGAGGGACCAAAGGGGAAGCTGTACAATGGTTTCCGGTCAGATATACCCGACATGGAGGCAAAGCTCGCTGCGATGCCTGATCCTGAGCCGCAGGTCACGGATTTCCTGACATCCGTCCGCGAGCGGAAAGCCTTCGCACTGAACGAGTCCAACGGCCATCGTTCCTGTACGATCGTGAACATGGGAAAGATCGCCCTGCAACTCGGGCGTTCACTGAAATTCGACCCCTTGGCACAGCGTTTCATCGGCGATGATGAAGCCAATCGCATGATCGATCCACCCATGCGTGCACCCTGGACAATATAACGATCACCATCAACAACAACCATGATCCGCTCATATATCACGATACTGCTGCTCATCTTGTCCGCTCAACTGCTCCATGCACAGGCAAGTGTACTCAACACGATCTCCGCTTTCCCTTATGCCAAACGTACGGATGCTGATCCCACACTAACGGTCATGCGTACCTGGAATAAAGGGGACTGGTCGGCATTCAGTAGGGTCCTCGATGACGATTCCATGAAGTTGAAGGCTTCCTACGCGCTCGATGCCTATGTACATGATGCTGCCGCTGATGCCGCTTTTCGTCCGCAGGCAGCTGCGCTGATCTCTTCATCCATTTCTTTGGTCAGCGGATTCTCTGCGAAGGACCAGCTCATAAAGGCATTGGGGAGCTTGGGGGATGATGCGGGCATCCCTGTGCTGTCAGGATTGCTGACGGATGCCACTTACGGGGGTGTCGCTGCACGTAGTCTGGCGACCATCGGTTCCGAACGGGCCATCGCCGCACTTGACAAGGCGGCAGCATCGGCAACGGGTGCCCTGAAGGCCGATCTCGGCATGGCAGCGGCCCATGCACATAGGGGAGCTGTAACGGCAACTGCGCCGAAAGCCCTGTATCGATTGACCGGAAAAGAGCAGCGACAGGGTTTCGAGATCCTCTTCGATGGTACGCATCTTGACAGATGGACGGGTAATAAAACAGGCTACCGGATCGAAGACGGTGCGATCGTTGTTAATCCCTCCGGTGGCAGTGGCGGAAACCTCTACACCGCAGAAGAATACGCAGACTTTGAATTCCGCTTCGAATTCCAATTGACGCCCGGTGCGAATAACGGCCTTGGCATACGAACTCCCCTGAAGGGCGATGCGGCTTATGTGGGCATGGAGTTGCAGATCCTCGACAATGAAGCGGAGAAATACCGGAACCTGAAGCCATACCAGTATCATGGATCCGTTTATGGTGTGATCCCCGCCAAACGTGGCTTCCTCAAGCCCACGGGAGAATGGAACCAGCAGACCGTCATCGCAAAAGGGTCCAGGATCAGGGTGATCCTCAACGGAGAGGTCATCCTCGATGGTGATGTGCAGGAAGCTTCCCGTAATGGTACGGTCGATGGCAACGCGCACCCGGGACTGCTCAATCCGAAAGGACATATCGGATTCCTTGGGCATGGTGATGTCGTGCGCTTCCGGAACATACGGGTACGCCGGACGAATTGATCACTACCGGTCATGCATACCTTAAGATGTGCATATTGACCATCACATGGCTTGATGGTCCTTCTTTATGATCGATTCATGGTGATCGTTGACTACCTGGTGGTACCCTATTGATTGGGGGAGTATTTTTACCTATTTTTGTCGGCTTCCTTGCGGCAGGGTCAATCGATCCTGTGGATCAAAGCAGGAATCTTCGTTCATTCAGCCCTCATCCATCAAACATGTCCGGAAAATCGCGTGTCCATATAGATCCTAACTGTCGGGTTTCGTACGGGGCATTTTATATCCGCGGGCTTTATGATGTATTCGGTAAACAGCGTGTGGGATTTTCTACCCGGTTTTTTTCAGGATTGAAGCATGAAGCACCAAAGCCGGATTACGAGCATTACATGGCTTTGGTGGTAGCCGGTCCGGGCAGTTCCAGAAAGCGCGTAGTGATTGATTTTCACGACTCCACGAAAATCAATGAGGCAGCATACGACTGGTGCGATGTATACGCGAAAACGAATTACAATAAGGATTCGCATCCCCCGGGGCTTTATCCGAAAGTGGTTGTCACCGCCCCGAACTCTGGTTATCGGATATGGGGTCTCAACGAGACAAGGTTCCATCTTTACACCAACCTTTTGCGCTGCAAGCTGGAGCCATTGAGCGGGCGGCACCGCTTCCGAAAGGATTACATGTACCAGCACGACAGGAGGCCCATCGAAACATATGAATCCTGCGCGCAGCAGCAGGAACGATCACTGGATGCCAGTCCCTATGTTTTTTTCATTTCCACATTGTGGCCACACCAGAACTGCATTGACGTCACGAACCCTTACCGAAAGCGTTTCATGGATATCTGCCGGAGTCTGCCCATTGAATTTGAAGGCGGTTTTTTCGGGGACGATCCCACACATCCGCAATATGAAGCTTTCCGGGACCTCATCATCCATCGTAAATACGGGCTCGATGGTTATATTGCCAAGATGACCCGTTCTGCATTTGCATTCAACACCCCGGCGGTGCATGGATGCCACGGCTGGAAGCTGTCGGAATACCTCGCCATGGGGAAGGCCATCCTCTCCACGCCGATCATGAACGAGTTGCCGGCACCCCTGGAGCACGGGAGGCATGTGCATT
>JBIKIB010000420.1:0-3323 GCA_044361845.1 Chitinophagaceae bacterium
CAGGCGCTGCATGAAAAAAACAAGCATCATAGCAATAATGTTTCTGATGGTTTCCGGAACAAAGGCACAATCTGCCAGGGAAAATATCATCAAAGGAAATGCATCCTACCGTGCAGGGCAATTCATGATTGCTGTTGATGCTTATGAGAAAGCGTTGGCCTCATCACCTTCAGACGCGGTTGCAGCTTACAATCTTGGTACGGCTTGGTTCCGGGCGGGAAATCAAGCGGAAGCTGAAAGGATGTTCGGCATCGCCCTTACCCATGCCAAGTCGGCCGGGCTTAATGCGGATGCATGGTATAACAAGGGTGTTTCGCTGACACGCCAGGGTAAACTCAGGGAGAGCATTGATGCTTACAAGGAGGCGTTGCGATCCAATCCTTCAGATACCCTTGCCCGTGAGAATCTCATCCGTGCATTACGCGCACAACAACAGCAAAAACAACAGGAAGAGGAAGATAAAAAGAAAGAGCAGGAAAGTAAACCGGCAAAGTCAAAGATGAAGCAGCAGCAGGTGCAGCAACTTCTAGATGCGCTTCGGGAGCAGGAAAGGAAATTGCAGCAAAAAATACAACAATCCAAAGCACCTTCTCCAGTACGTCAGGAAAAGGATTGGTAGGTTTTGGTGCCTACATCCTGAACTCTTTACGATCTGATGGGAGGCCTTCATTCAAAATCTGATCACCGGCCTGTACCTTTGCATTTCAATTTCCACAGGATGCAACTTTACTGCGAATCCCTCACCACCTACAAGCGCCTACAGACTTTAGAAGTCAACATCGGAGGCCTACTACTTGGGAATGGTCATCCCATCCGGGTGCAGACTATGACCACCACCGATACCATGGACACAGAGGGTACCGTTGCGCAAACGATCCGATGCATCGAAGCCGGAGCGGAGCTTGTGCGTATCACCGCCCCTTCTAAGAAAGAAGCAGAGAATCTTCAGGTGATAAAGGATGCGCTCCGACGCAGAGGGTATCAGGTTCCGCTCATTGCAGATATTCACTTCACCCCGAATGCTGCAGAGATCGCTGCCCGGATCGTGGAAAAGGTACGGGTCAATCCAGGCAACTATGTCGATAAGAAGAAATTCGAATTTATCGAATATACCGATGCTGAATATCTCGAGGAGATAGATCGCATCCGTGAGCGGTTCAGTCCATTGGTTAAGATCTGTCGCGAATACGGTACAGCGATGCGTATCGGTACCAACCATGGGTCATTAAGTGACCGAATCATGAGCCGCTATGGGGATTCTCCCATGGGCATGGTGGAGAGTGCCATGGAGTTTCTTCGCATCGCAAGGGGGGAATCCTATCACAACATCGTACTCAGCATGAAATCGAGTAACCCACAGGTGATGGTGCAAGCCTATCGTTTGTTGGTGCAGGCCATGGACCTGGAGTTCGGGGTTTGTTATCCGCTCCATCTGGGTGTGACAGAGGCCGGTGATGGTGAGGATGGCCGTATCAAGTCGGCTATTGGCATTGGTACACTGCTTGAGGATGGTATTGGGGATACGATAAGGGTATCCCTCACAGAAGACCCGGAGTTCGAGATCCCTGTCTGTAACGATATCGTAAGACGGTATAATGCTGTCCGGCGCAAGGAAGAGATTCCAGAGATCACCAGGCTTACATATTCTCCTTTCGAATACAGCCGCAGAAAGACCACGCCTGTGGAGAACATAGGAGGAGGCCAGGTTCCAGTAGTTGTGGCGGATCTGCACCAGATTCATGAGCTATATCCATCGCAGATGCAGAGCATTGGCTACATCTACGATGAGGAAACCGACAAATGGGCCATCAGTGATGCCGCTGCTGATTTCATCTTCACCGGTGACCATCCTGTTGGATTCGCCCTACCGGGGACCTTGAAAAATATCGTGCACGCGGCACATTGGAATCCGGCGAACGAATCACAATTTCCCATCTTTCCATGTGATGATTTTTTTTCCGCGGAACGAAAAAGTGACCGGATCAACTTTGTTATGCTGGATGCCTACAGTGATGGGGATGTACCCGATGCGCAAACAATCCAAACGTTATCGCAAGACAGGACTGTGGTTATTTGTCTTTCCAGCAAGAATGAAAACGCCGTTCAGAGTGTGCGGAGAATGTTTGTGATGCTTGCCGAACATGGCGTGTCAAATCCCGTAATTCTTCTGACGGATAGCGACAGGCAGACCCCGGATGAACACCTGATACATTTTGCCACCGAGACCGGTGCTTTATTGCTCGAAGGAATGGGAGATGGCATCTGCCTTGGCTTCAGCGGATCATCCGTTTTGGAGAACCCACAGGTAAAGGGACGTACTTATCTGCCGGTGAAGGATATCTATCAATTTGCCAATAATACTGCCTTCAGCATTCTGCAAGCGACACGGACGCGTATCTCCAAAACAGAATATATTTCATGTCCGAGCTGCGGCCGTACACTCTTCGATCTTCAGGAAACGACGGCGAAGATCCGTGCGGTTACCAATCACCTTAAAGGTGTCAAGATTGCTATAATGGGCTGTATCGTGAACGGACCAGGGGAAATGGCTGATGCAGACTTTGGCTATGTCGGGAGTGGTCCCGGAAAAATAACCCTCTATAAGGGAAAGGAGATCGTAAAGCGAAATGTCGACAGCGATATTGCAGTGGAAGAGCTGATCGGTCTACTGCGGGAAAGTGATGCCTGGATTGAAAGATGACCCCAGTAAAAATGAACCGGTCTTAGCTTGCGAAACCTTGAAAAGTTGTAAGTCTGTTACCCCAACAGAAGAGTATGAAACAGGTGTTTATTTGATTTTCTTGGTCATTGGAGGGAAATTGGCCATTGACGCCATGACGAAGCCGGATAAGATTGCACCAATAGGTCCTCCAGACCATACCGGGGTTCTTGCATAAGGCAGGCCAGAAATCCGCAGATCAACCCTGGCCGTTGTTTTTCCACCAGCGGAAACCCACGAATCCGATGATCGCAAGTGGGGCCGCCATTAGATAAATAATACCGGTGTTCAAAGCTTTTGCTGGCTTGTGTCCAAGTTGCTGAGCTGTTTTGGTGCAGATCGAGCATTGAGCTGAGAGCTCCGTGGATGCCATCATCAGCATCGTTGCAAGGGGTATTAGGACAATACGTTTCATGATGCAAAATTACAGCTAAACCCATTCATAAGTCTTTGTTCCGATATTTGTAGTGAATTCCCAAACCGCAACGGCATGAAAGACCTTTCCCTTATCATAAATCAGGCCGCCGATGCTTTGAAAGCCATAACTCCCCAAAGCCTCATGCCAGACCTTATTGGAACCAGTGAAAGTAGGTTACGGGAGCTT